>JBQCFH010000033.1:0-6760 GCA_051959385.1 Rhizobiaceae bacterium
GTGCAGCAGCGCCAGATGACGAGCTCGGCCGCGAAGAACGTCCACGCGCTCGCGATCGAAGGCAATTTCGACGACTGCCAAGGCCTGGTCAAAGACCTGTTCAACAATCACGGCTTCCGCGACACCGTCTCGCTCTCGGGCGTCAATTCCATCAACTGGGCACGCATCATGGCCCAGATCGTCTATTATTTCTCGGCCGCCATTTCGCTCGGCGCGCCGGACCGGCCGGTCTCCTTCACCGTGCCGACCGGCAATTTCGGCGACATCTTCGCCGGCTATGCCGCGAAGCGGATGGGCCTGCCGATCGAGCGGCTTGTCATCGCCACCAACGACAACGACATATTGGCGCGCACGCTCGAAAGCGGCCGCTACGAGACGCGCCAGGCCGTCGAGACGACCTCGCCTTCGATGGACATACAAATATCGTCCAATTTCGAGCGGCTGCTTTTCGAGGCCTCGAACCGCGACGCGGCGCTCGTGCGGCGCGAGATGGCAAGCCTCCGGCAATCCGGCGCGTTCGAACTCGAGGAGCGGCAGATCTCCTCGATCCGCCAAGAGTTTGCCGCCGGGCGTTCGAGCGTGGCCGAAACCGCAGCAACCATCCGCCGCGTGCTGGAAGAAGACGATTACCTGCTCGACCCTCACACGGCGACGGCCGTCAAGGTCGCACGCGGCGCGGCCGATCCGAAAGTGCCGATGGTCGTTCTGGCGACGGCGCATCCCGCCAAGTTCCCGGCCGCCGTGCAGCAGGCGAGCGGCGTCTCGCCGCAGCTGCCGGCCTTCCTTTCCGACCTGATGGAGCGCAAGGAAAAATTCGCAGTGCTTCCCTCCGATCCGAAAATGTTGGAAGATTACGTCATGCGGCATACACGGGCGGCGCGCGTACAGGGAGTATCTCATTAATGGGTGTTGAGGTTAGCCGTCTTTCGAACGGCCTGACGATTGCGACCGAAACCATTCCTTACATCGAAACCGTTGCCCTGGGCGTTTGGGTAAAGTCCGGATCGCGTAACGAGCGCGAGGAGGAGCATGGGATGGCCCATCTCCTTGAGCATATGGCCTTCAAGGGAACCGGCCGGCGCTCGGCCTGGGACATCGCCTCGCAGATCGAGGATGTGGGGGGCGAGATCAATGCCGCGACGAGCGTGGAGACGACGGCCTTCTTCGCCCGGGTGCTTGCCGACCACGTGTCGCTCGCAGTCGACATCCTTGCCGACATCCTGACCGACTCCCGTTTCGATCCGGGCGAACTGGAGCGGGAGCAGCATGTGATCCTGCAGGAGATCGGCGCCGCCTACGATACGCCGGACGACATCGTCTTCGACCGTTTCACCGAAACCGCCTTCCGGCACCAGACCATCGGCCGTTCGATCCTCGGCACGCCCGAGACCGTGAAGTCGTTTTCCTCAGCGCAGCTGCGCTCCTTCATGGACCGGCAATACGGCGCCGACCGCATGGTGGTCGTCGCCACCGGCGCGATAAAGCACGAGGATTTCGTGCGGCAGGTGGAGCAGCGCCTTGGCGGATTCCGCGCGAAAGCCGAAAGCACGCTCCCCCAATATGCCAGCTATGTCGGCGGCGACTATCGCGAGGATCGCGGATTGATGGACGCGCAGATCCTGCTCGGCTTCGAGGGGCGCGCGTACCATGTGCGCGACTTCTACACCTCGCAGCTCCTTTCGATGGTGCTCGGCGGCGGCATGTCCTCGCGGCTCTTCCAGGAAGTGCGCGAGAAGCGCGGCCTCTGCTACTCGGTCTACGCCTTCCATTGGGGCTTCTCGGATACGGGCATCTTCGGCGTGCATGCGGCAACGGGCAAAGATGACGTGGCCCGGCTAGTGCCGGTCGTGCTCGACGAATTGCAGCGGGCGGGCGAGAGCATCCTGCCGGAAGAACTCGACCGGGCGCGGGCGCAGTACCGCGCCGGCCTTCTGATGTCGCAGGAGAGCGCGGCCAGCCGCGCCTCGCAGATCGCACGCCAGCTGATGCTCTACGGCCGCCCCATTCCGATGGAGGAACTTGTCGAGCGGCTGTCGGCGATCACCACGGAGCGCCTCCGGGACCTCGCCGAGCGGCTCTTCGCCACCAAGCCGACGGTCGCCGCCATCGGGCCGGTCGGCGCCTTGCCGGCCTTCGAGGCGATCCGCGAGTCGCTTGCCGGACCGACGCCCTCCATGCGGCGGCTTGCCGGCTGAGGGGGCCGCTTCCTCGAACAACCGAATGCTGGCGCTTTCCTTTCTCAAACGCGATACGCCTGTTCTCAAAGGCAAGCGCGTGACGCTTCGCATGCCCGTGAGCGGCGACTATGAAGCCTGGGCCGCGCTGCGCGAGGCCAGCCGAAGCTTCCTGGAGCCATGGGAGCCGCGCTGGGCGCCGGACGAACTGGAGCGCCAGGCCTGGCGCGCACGTCTGCAGCGCTATCGCGACGATTATGCGCGGGGCAACGCGGTGCCCTTCTTCATCTTCATGAACCAGGGCGGCGCGCTCGCCGGCGGCATCACGCTCGGCAACATACGCCACGGCGTCTCGCAATCGGCGCAGATCGGCTATTGGGTCGGGGAAAAACATGCCGGCAAGGGGCTCATGCTCGAAGCCGTCAATCTGGTTATCCCCTATGCGTTCGATACGCTCGGGTTGCACCGGATCGAGGCCGCCTGTATTCCAGGAAACAGGCGGTCGATACGGGTGCTTGAAAAAGCCCGATTCACGCGCGAAGGGCTTCTCAGATCCTACCTCAGGATCAACGGAAGCTGGCAGGATCACTATCTCTACGCGCTGATTGCCAGCGATTTTCCCGCCCCCAGGGGACGAACCGGCAATTCCGCGTGAGAAGGCGAAGGGATCAGTGCGAAGATTTCATCCCGAACGGTTGATCCTTGCCGCCGTCCTGCTGCTCGGCCTGTTCGCGGTGCTGCCGGCCCGCGCCGTCGAGCCGATCAAGATCTCGCGTGACGATGTGGCGCTCGATCTCTCCAAGGCCGTCGAAATCTACCGCAACAAGGGCGACAATTTCCAGGTTTCGACCGCTCCCGGCGCCGACGGCATCGTGCGGCGCATCGAAGTGGAGGCGAAGGACCAGCATGCCAGCGGCGACTGGGCGGTGTTCGCGCTCGCCAACACGACCGACCAGCAGCTCGATCGGCTGATCGTGACGCCGCACTACCGGCTGGTCGGGTCGGGCGTCATCTGGCCCGACCTCGGCGCCAAGCGCATCGCGGCGATCACGCCGAGCGAAGGGTTCGCGCTCGACCGGCAGGCCAGCCCGGATTCGGACGTGTTCCTGGTGACGCTCAATCCGGGCTCGGTCGTTACCTTCATCGCCGAACTGACCTCGCCGAAGCTGCCGCAGATCTATCTGTGGGACCCGGAATCCTACAAGGACACGGTCAATTCCTACACGCTCTATCGCGGCATCGTCATCGGCATCGCCGGGCTGCTGGCGCTGTTCCTGACCATCCTCTTCGTCGTCAAGGGAACCTCGCTCTTTCCCGCCACAGCGGCGCTCGCCTGGGCGGTGCTCGCCTATATCTGCATCGATTTCGGCTTCCTCTCGAAGATCATCGCCATAGCTCCCGGCAGCGAGCAGGTCTGGCGAGCCGGTGCGGAGGTCGGCCTGGCGACGACCTTCGTCATTTTCCTTTTCGCCTACCTCAACCTCAACCGCTGGCACGGCCATTTCAGCTACGGCGTGTTCGCCTGGATGGTCGGGCTGGCGGCGATCGCCGGCGTCGCCGTCTACGATCCGGAGATCGCGGCGGGACTTGCCCGCATTTCGCTCGCCGCGACCGCCATCGTCGGCCTCGGCCTGATCGCGTTCCTGAGCGCCCGCGGCTACGACCGCGCCATCATGCTCATCCCGAGCTGGCTGATGGTGCTGGTTTGGCTCGGCGGCTCATGGATGGCGATCACCGGCATACTGGACAACGACATCGTCCAGCCGGCGCTCGGCGGCGGTCTCATCCTGATCGTGCTGCTGATCGGCTTCACCGTGATGCAGCACGCGCTTGCCGGCGGCGGCGTGCACCAGGGCCTGTTCAGCGACCTCGAACGGCAGGCGCTCGCCATCACCGGCTCCGGCGACATCGTCTGGGACTGGGACGTCAGGCGCGACCGCGTCGTGACGCGGCCCGACATCAGCCGCCTGCTCGGACTGCCTTCGGGCAGCCTTCACGGCGCGGCGCGCATCTGGCTGCCGCTGCTGCACGCCGACGACCGCGACACGTTCCGCACGACGCTCGACGTGGTGCTGGAGCACAAGCGCGGCCGGATATCACAGGACCTTCGCCTGCGCGGCGCCGACGGCCACTACCGCTGGTTCACGCTTCGCGCGCGGCCGGTCATCGGCTCGGATGGCGAGATCATCCGCTGCGTCGGCACCCTGTTCGACGTCACCGAGCAGAAGAAGGCCGAGGAGCGGCTACTGCACGACGCCGTGCACGACAATCTGACGGGACTTCCGAGCCGCGAGCTCTTCCTGAACCGGCTGGAGGCGATGATCTCCATCGCGAGGACGGAGGAGAGCGTGCGCCCCACCGTCTATTTCATCGACATCGACCGCTTCAAGCAGGTCAACGACAGCCTCGGCATCTCGGCCGGCGACACGATCCTGCTGACGATCGCCCGGCGGCTCCACCGGCTCCTGAAGCCGCGCGACTCGCTTGCGCGGCTGGGCGGGGATCAGTTCGCGCTGATGCTGCTTTCGGAGAACGACGCCGGCCGCATTGCCTCGGTCGCGGAGGCGATCAACCAGGCGATCCGCTCTCCGATCACCTTCGCCAAGCGCGAGATCGTGCTCACCGCCTCGATCGGGCTGGTGAGCTGGACCGCCGGTCAGACCATGGCCGAGGACATGGTGAAGGACGCGGAGCTTGCCGTGCACCACGCCAAGCGGCTCGGCGGCGACCGGATCGAGCCTTTCAGGCCGGCTTTCCGTTCCGCCGGATCGGACCGGCTGCAGCTCGAATCCGACCTGAGGCGGGCGCTGGAACGCCACGAGATAAAGCTCGTCTACCAGCCGATCATCCGGCTCGAGGACCGCTCGATCGCCGGGTTCGAGGCGCTGATGCGCTGGGAGAACCCGCGGCGCGGAACCATACCGCCCTCCGACTTCATTCCCATCGCGGAGAATTGCGGACTGATCGTGCCGCTCGGCCTGTTCGCGATGCAGCAGGCGGCCGACGATCTTTCCGGATGGCAGAAGCTCCTCGGCGACGTGCCGCTTTCGGTGTCGGTCAACCTTTCGAGCCGGCAACTCCTCAGGCGCGACCTTGTCACCGACGTGCGCTCGGTGATCGCCCGCTCCAGCCTCAAGCCGCGCTGCTTCCGCCTGGAATTGACGGAATCGCTGGTGATGGACAATCCGGAGCAGTCGGCGCACGTGCTGGCCAAGCTGAAGCGCCTCGGCATCGGCCTGTCGCTCGACGATTTCGGGACGGGCTATTCCTCGCTCTCCTACCTGACGCGCTTTCCCTTCGATACGATCAAGATCGACAAGAGCTTCATCGACGATCCGAGCCCGAAGCGGCCGGTGCTCCTGAAATCCATCATCAACATGGCGCATGAGCTCGGCCTCGCGGTCGTCGCCGAGGGCGTGCCGAATGAGGCCGACGCCCGCCAGCTGCGCGAGATGGGATGCGAGTTCGTGCAGAGCTTCGCCTTCGGCGCGCCGGGTTCCGGCGAGGCCATGCTGAGGCTGCTCAAGGAGGAGTTCGCCACCGCCCGCGCCAAGCCGGGCGCGGCGGAGTGAGGCACTTTCTGGTGCGTCCTTCGAGGCTCGCCCTTCGGGCTCGCACCTCAGGATGAGGGCGGTCAGAGCCGGCCGCGCTGGCCCTTGAGCCATGTGCCATGAGCGAAGCTATAGTGGTCGCGATTGGCGCCGAGACAAGCGCTGGCCGTCCTCATCCTGAGGTGCGAGCGAAGCGAGCCTCGAAGGACGCACCCTTAGCCAGGCACTGCAGTGCTTGTTCAGCCGCTCGATCCAGGTGCGGCCCAGGGTCCCTTCCCCGGCGACTGCGGCTCGGGCGGAAGCCGGCCATTCGGGGTCATCTCGTCGACTGTATCGGGAATGTCCTTCGACAGCCTTTGCAGGATCTCGTCGCGCGACATGCCGGTCTGCTTCGTGAGCTGATCGAGCACGTCGGGGCTGATCGCCTTCTCGACATGCTCAGGCGCGATCGGCTTGTTCGGGCCGGTGCTTACCCAGGAATCGGCGGCCTCGCCCTGGCCGGTCTGCTTGAATCGGTCGAGAAGCTCGCCCAGCCCTTTCCCGGAAAGAGCGCCGGAGGAGCCGGGAGTGACGCCGAGGCTGTCGCCGAGTTCGCCCAGCATGCCGCCGATCTTGTCGCGGTTTTTGTAGGCAAGGATGCCGAGGGCGGCGATGGCAAGCTTGCTGAGAGCGGACGAGGACATCTGACTTCTCCCTTGAAGGGTCGTTCATTGTGCATCAATGCACGATGCGGCCGCGACATAGCAGGCGCGCATGACGGCCTCTTTATGGCGGGGCCGTCAGGCGTGGCCGGCGACGCTGCTCAGATGCGTCACGTCGACGCCGATCGAGGCAAGGATGCGATCGTAGATGCTGTCGATGTCGTCGGCGAACAGCACTTCCGGATCGGCGGGACAGGTCAGCCAACCGTTCTGCGAAATCTCGTGCTCGAGCTGGCCGGCGCCCCAGCCCGAATAGCCGAGCGCCATCAATGCATGCTGCGGCCCGCGGCCGGCGGACATGGCGCGCAATATGTCGATCGTGGCGGTAAGGCAT
>JBQCFH010000034.1:0-30058 GCA_051959385.1 Rhizobiaceae bacterium
GGCGAAGGCGGCGCACGCGATCTATCCCGAGGAGAGCTTTGCGCCAGCCGAAGCGTTGCTCGACAGGGCCTCGGCGTCCGCGGCGGCCGATCCGGAGGCCGCTATGAGGGTGAAGTTCCTGCAGCTCGGACTGGAACACGCGAAACTTTGTTCGCGAGCCGCCGGCAAGCTCTCGCTCGGCGAACCGGGCGCGACTTACGAAGGGGGCAAGGCGGAGCTGCAGGCGTTGCTCGAATTTCGCCGGGCGCACGAGCGTAGTTGGATATCCAACCTCAATCATTGCGCTTGGGTCGAAGCCCGCAGCTGGGTGTTGCCGGGGCCCGCGGATCAGTCGGCGAACCCCGATGCAGGCTGACCTAGAGCGAGCCTTGGCCCGCTAAGCGCGCGCCCCCGCAAAGCTATCTCTTGTGAGTTCATGTCGGGTCGGCCGCGCGTTCGGGTCGGGGAGCAGCAAGCCTGGAATGAACCGGGCGGGATCGCTTCAGAAAACGGGCGATCGTGCGGGGGACGCGCCCCTGGCGCAGTATCGCGACGCTTGGCGCTATGCCAAGCAGGAGGGGCACCACAAAAAAGCGGCCGTAGAGCGCCGGCAAAGCATTGGCCACAGATGCGAAGAGGAGCACGCTGGTCAGCGTGCAAATGGCGGACACGCGTCCCTCCCGGATCCGCGCAACGATGATTGCAATGACGACGCCGGTCACCAGGAGAAGCAGGAAGCCGACGAGAGCAGGCATCCCTCCCTCGACCCATATCAGAAGGTAGGTGTTGTGGACGGGGGCGTGATATTCGCTGATTTCCCGATACTGGTCCGCACCGATGCCGAATAGCCAGCTGTCGCCCGCTTTCCCGAGCGCCTCCTTGATAAGCTGCATACGGCCTGCAAAGGTGCCTGCCTCATCAATATCGCCGCTCTGTAGAGCGTTCAGCACACGGTGCTGAAATGCCGCCGGCAGGAAGTCGCGGCCCCAGGTCACGACAACCGCGAACGTGGTAATCGAAGACACCGCCAGCAGGATGATCCGGCGCCACGAGCCCGTAAAGACCACGAAGGTGGTAACGGCGAAAACCAGGCCGATCAGGCCGGTATTCGATCCCGTCAGGATGACCCCATACAAAAAGAGCGGCAGCCCGACCCAGAGCCAGCGACTTCGCACACAGCCGGAGGCTCCCAGCCACAACAGCAGCGGCACGGAAAGCGCGATGAGCGTCGCGCACTCGTTTTCACGTTCCACCCAGCCGACAAACCGTCCGTTGCCGCTGACAAAGATGGTGTTTCGCTCCTTGAGGATGTCCATCACCAGTATTCCGTGCACGCACATCAGAGCGATCGAGCAAAGGAAAGCCTTCATCAGCAGCACGGTTTCCGACCAGGGGCGGGACAGGAGCAGGAAGGTCAGCAGAAAATAGGCATACAAATATTGCGCCGAGATGATGAAGCCTCGCTGCGGATTTCCGTAAAGCAGGCTGCTAACCAGCAACATGCTGCAAAGCAGACCGATGCCCGCATTCCAAAGAAAAGTCCCTGCCGCGAGCGGGGCTACTACAAAGGATCTTTCGAGCACGAACGCAAAAACGGCGGCGAGAGCGAGGGCATCGCTGGCCGTGAAATAGAATGCGTCGAAACGAAGGATGTTGAAGGGAGTGAGGAAGACCGATCCCACCGCCAGCCACAGGCCGATTCGCCCTGCTACGGCTGGCGCAGATGCGGCCGCCGGCGGCCCGGCGGGCGGCGCCCAGTATCCGCGAGGGCCTGCGGCGTGTTCCATTCGCACCTGACCTGTTCTAGGCGCCATCGCGCCACCCCTATGGACAGGCAGGCGGGCGTCCGTGCCAATATGCACCGCTGGCCATTTATACTGTCCTTTTGGATAATGTCTTATCTTCGGCTAAGCCTCTTGAGCGCTTCAGCCGCGGCGTACCCGTGTTACAACTTGGCGTCTCGAATTGCCCACGGGAGCGCGATCTGTGAGCTTGATTGATGAGAACAGCGTCTGGAACCGCCTTGGACCGTACCTTCAGGAGCCGATCGAGCGGCTGGATGAACGGGCGTTCGGTCCACGCGAACTCTACATGTCCTTGCGCAGACGCCTCCCTCTCATCATCGCCATCACGGCAGTCGGCACAATTCTGGCACTGATCGCGGCGCTCGAGCTTCCCAAGACCTATACGGCCCATTCGATGGTCGTGGTCGAAGCCACCGATCCCAATCCTCTCGACAACACCCAGACGACGCCGACCCAGCAGCCCGACAAATCGCGGATGGACACGGAGTCTGATCTGATCAGCTCGCGCGTGTTCGGAGCCTTGGTCGTCGACAGGCTCGGCCTCATCGACGATCCGGACTTCAATACCTATCTGCCGCCCGACACTTCGGGGAGCGGAGGCACGACGTCGGGCTCGGGTCCGGCGCTGCTGTCTCAGGCCTTCGGCGTGGTCATGTCGCTGCCGCAAAAGGCGCTCTCGCTCGTCATGGGCAATAATGACAACACGGCTCTGCCGCCCAAGGACGTGCAGCATGACCGGGCGATTTCGTCCTATCTGGCGAACCTGTCGATCGATCGCTCCGGCGACAGCTCGGCCATGACGATCTCGTTTGCCAATGACGACGCGACGAAGGCAGCCAAGATCGCCAACGCGACAGCCAGTTTGTTTGTGGAATGGTCTCGCGACAACAAGCGGCAGGACATCAAGGACGCCGTCACATTCCTGAGGCAGCAATCGGCCGAAGTCGCGGCCCGGATCGCCAAGATAGAAGGCGAGATCGCCCAATATGCAAAGGTGCACGGCGTCTCCAGCGATCCGCGCGACGACCTGCTGCGGGCCTCGATCCAGCAGACCAACGATCAGCTGAATACGGCGCGAGGCGAGTTCACGCAGGCGAAGGCGCGTCTGGCGCAAGTCAAGCTGGCGGTCAAATCCGGCGACACGGGGCCCGGAACCGACCCGCTGCTCTCATCGGATTTCCTGACGTCGCTTCGCAATGACGAAGCGGCGGCGCTCAGGGATCGCGCGCAATTGGCCGGCAATTATGGCCGGAATCATCCGCTGGTCCAGGAGGCCGATGCGAAAATCGCGACCGTGCGGTCCCTGATAAATCAGGAGATGCAACGAACGGTCGCCGTGCTGGAAAATGAAGTGCGCGTCGATCAGGGGCGGGTAGACCAGCTGACAGGCAGGCTGAACGCCGCGAACGAGGAACTGAGGCAAAGAAGCCTGGCGGAAGCCAAGCTGCGCGAACTGACCAACGATCTGACGACGGAGCAGAAACTCTACGACCTGGTTTCCAGCAGGCTCGGCAGCCTCGACCCATTTTCGGATGTGGTCGAACCGGGGGTGCGGACGGTATCCGTCGCAGAAATCCCGACGAGCCCGTCTTTTCCCAAGCTCCGCCTGATGCTGGCCGGTGGCTTTGCCGTATCGCTCGTTCTGGCGTTGATCCTGGTGCTTACGCTCGAAAGCATGGATGTGCGGGTGCGCGATCCGCGGCGGGTTTCCAAGCTTCTCCACGCCCCCATGCTGGCGTCGATCCCGCAATTGCCCCGCAAGTTCCTCCGACGCGCGCCGCCGGTGCTGGATACGCTGCTCGCGGAACCATGGTCGGCGCTTTCCGACGGCTTCCGGTCGCTCTACAATTCCTGCGCGCGAATGAATGCCGGGCGGGGCAAGCATCTCATTCTCGTCAGTTCCGGTTTGCCGCGCGAAGGCAAGACGACGACGGCCATCGGCCTGGCCGTTGCGGCGGCAATGGACGGCGCTCTGACAGCTCTGATCGATCTCGATCTGCGGACCCGCAGCCTCCACAATTCGATGGGGCTTGGCCCGGCCCACAGGAACCTCAACGACTATCTGCGCGGCGAATGCGATCTGGGGGAAATCGTTCTGACGGTCCCGGAGGTTCCGCAACTCGACGTGCTGGCGCCGTTGGCCGACGATGGCACATCGCCGGAGTTCCTCAATTCGGGCCAGCTAAGCAAGTTGTTGCAGGCATTCCGGCTCAAATACGATGTCGTGATCATCGACACGCCGCCCGTGCTCGTCGTCCAGGACGCAATCCGGATCGCCGAGCTGGTCGACACGGTCGTCCTCGTGGTCGCCTGTGCGAGCACCACCCAGGAAGTGATTTCGCAGGCCAGCGAGCGCCTCCGGTTCGCGGGCGGGCCCTCGATCGGCTGGGTGTTCAACCGCGCCAATCCACTCCAACAGGCATATGGCGCGTTGCGGAAGGCCTATCGGATGCGTCAGCAGATACGGGGATATGTCCCTAGCTGACCGCGGGCCTTTTCAGGGTTGGCCGAAGGGCTCTCATGCAAGCAACGGCCGGTCAGGTCGGATCAGGCCGTAGCCCCATCGCCTCGAGCAGGATGTCGTTCACCTTGTGCACGTCGAAGCGTTCTTCCGCGAGCTTCCTCGATCTGGCGCCCATTCTCGTGGCAAGTCCCTCGTCTTCGAGAAAGGCACGCTCGGCCGCGGCGAGCCCCTCGACATCCCGCGGCGCCACCTGAAATCCGTTCTCGCCGTCGATGACGGTTTCCCGGCAGCCGGGTGCGCTGGTCGTGATGATCGGCCGACCTGTCGCCAGCGCCTCCAGCGCGCTGCGAGGGATGCCCTCGCGATAATAGGACGGCAGCACGAACACCGTGGAGGCGGTCAGATAGGGCCTCACATCGCGTGTTTCTCCGAGATATTCCACCGCTCCTTCGCTGGTCCAACGGTCCATTTCGGCTTTGGAGATGGCGAGGGGGCTCGGATCGAAGGGCCCGAGGATCTGGAAACGCGCGGCGCTGTATTTTTCCTTCAGGATGCGCGCGGCAGCGGCGAATTCGGAAATCCCCTTCTCGCGGAGCAATCTTGCGATCAGGAGAAAAACAGGAGGTCCGGGCGGCGGCGGGCTGGCCGCGAACAGAGTCAGGTCGACCCCGGAACCCGGAATGATGATCATGGGCGTTCCCGGCGTGACCATCGCGTTATGCCGGATGTCGGAGGCGTCCGCATCGTTGTAGGCGAAAACGGCTTCGCACCCGACCAAGGCCGAGCGATAGAGGCTCACGCTAAGCCGGCGCAGGATCGCTGGCCGCAAGCCCTTCATGCCGTCGCTGAATATGAAGCCGAACCCCGTGAAGAGGGCGAACCGCTGCTGGACTCCCGCCAGGCGGGCAGCGAGCCCGCCATAGATGATCGGCTTCATCGTGTATGCCAGCAAAATGTCCGGGGCCAGCTGCAGCATCTGGCGATAGAGCGCCTGCAGCGTGCGCAGGTCGGACAGCGGATTGGTGCCCGCCCTGGCCATCGGGATCCGCTGGAACTTCACCCCGATCCTCGAGAGGTCGGCAAGCGCTTCCTCATCCTCGTCGGGGGCAAGCGCTATGACTTCGTGTCCCGCCCCCACCATTGCCTTCAGCAGCTCGAGGCGAAAATTCACGAGCGAACGCGTGAGGCTTGCCACGACGACGATGCGCTTGCGCCGCAACGCATCGACCGCGATGACTGAAGGGCGAAACTGCTGGTTCATGCGCGCGGCCCCGCTTCTATTGGGTCGGAACGCTGCGACGCGGCTCAAGAACGGATTCATAGAGATCCAGATGCCGGCTGACATAAAGCGAAAGTGAGAAGTTCTCGATGACGCGCCGGCGGGCTTTTTCGCCCAAGGCACGGCGCTCGGCGGCCCCGAGCGTCACGAGCCTTTTCAGCCCGTCGGCGAGCGCGTCGACGTCACCCGGCGGCACGACCACTCCGCTCTCACCGAGCAGCCAGCCGGAATCGCCGACCGCCGTGGCCACGGCCGGCACGCCGCTCGCCATGGCTTCGCCCAGAGCCAGCGAGAAGGCTTCGCCCCATGCCGAGCAAAGTGCGTAGACGTCGAAACCCGGCATCAACTCGGCGATATCGCTGCGGGGGCCGGGCGTCGCAATACGGTCGTCTATCCCGCACTCATGCGCGGCGCGGCGCACCGGGCCGTCGGCATGTCCGTCCCCTATAATTAGCCCGTGAACGTCATGGCCCTCGTCCAGGAGGCGGCTGATCGCCCGTACGAGATTGACCTGGTCCTTCATCGGATGCAACCGCGCCACGTGCCCGATTACCAGGCGCTCGGCAGGCAGTCCGAACAGCCGGCGCAATTTCGCGCCCGCTTCCGCCGAGGGGCGGAATCGATGGCAGTCGGTGCCGTTGGGGATGACCACGCGACGGCGCGGATCGAACCCAAGCCGCTCGTGATCGTCGGCAGCCACGCGCGAGCAGTAGGAGATCGCGCGGGTGCGGCTGGACAGGCGAGCCGAGAGTTTGATCAGCCGCCGCGTCAATGGCTTCTCGACGCCGATGTCCCGAACCGTGTGATGGATGCTCCAGATCACGGGCGAGAAATTGAGACCCAGCATCGAGCCGAACGTCGCTGCGATATTGCCGTGATACATCCATCCGTGGAGGAGGTCGGGCGCCGTCTTGCTCATCAGCCGCGTCAACCGGACGAGATCGCGGGGGCGGGGCCGCTCGGTCATGCCGAGCGAGATCAGCGTCGATTTTGTTTCCTCTACCTGGATGCCCAACGGACCGGGCGTAAGAAGGGACAGAACGGTAGATGAAAAACGGTCGCCGTCGACCGCGCCGAGAAACCGCACCAGCATGCTCTCGGCGCCGCCCACATTCAGACCAGTGATCGCGTGAAGAACATTCGTATTCACAGGGTCTTCCCAGTTCACAGGGTCTTCCCAGCTGAGTGCAGGCGACGAGGAAGCGCTTCAATTGGCGGACAGAACCAGATCGCACCATTGCGTCGCTTGCCGCTCACATCCAGCTAGCCAAATGAAGTGGACCGGATGGCGAACGCTACTTCTGGTCCACCGAAGGGATGACTCATTTTCCCCGCCCGGCTGCCGCTAAGGTCTTCGAAGAAAATCCTTGGTGGGTGCGATGGCGCTCTGTTGGAATGCCGGGTGGAGCACACGAACAATCGGCGGCGTCTTGAGAGGCGCCGGCGCCGCAGCCCTTGTGATAGCGGCTGTTCTCGCGGGCCCTGAACGCGCCGCCTGGAGCGCCTCCGGCGACGATTACCATCTTGCAGTCGGAGACGTGGTATCGTTCGATTTCATCGACGACACGCTTCCTGCCGAACAGTTGACGGTGGCAAGCGATGGCTCGGTCAACATCCCGTTGATCGGCAGCTTCCCGGTCGCCGGCCTGACCGTGCCGGACGCATTGAAGCGACTTCGTCAAACGTTCATCGACCGCGAGTTTTTTAACGACCCGCACATCTCGCTGGCGGTGGTGAGCTTTCGCCCGATCTTCGTGCTCGGGGATGTGAAGTCGCCCGGCTCGTTTCCTTACCAGCCAGGCCTGACCGTCGAACAGGCCGTGGCGCTTGCCGGCGGCCAGTCGACCGGCGGGGCGACCGCCGAAGACCGTATCGTGACGCGTGCGCGGTTGCGCGGAGATCTTGACGAAAGCGTAGTGCAGATCGCCAAGGAGGCCGTCGCCGCCGCGCGGATCACAGCCGAGCTTGCGAACCGCGACAAGGTATCGGCGGCCGACCTGCCACCGAAAAGCAAGGGTCTCGTCACCGACCAACTGATCGCCAGCCTGATCCCGACCGAGCAGAGCATCCTCGAGACGGATCTGCGATCGGTCACGACCCGCCGCAAGCAAATCGCGGCGGCGACAGACGAGGTGAACGTCGCCCTCAGCAACCTGGATCAGATGTCGGCAATCCAGAAAACCGTGATCGCCGGGGCGCAGGCCGATCTCGATCGCGTGAGGACCCTCAACAAGAAGGGTTTCGCCACGCTGACGGACCTCTCCAACGCCGAGCGAGAGGTGACGACGCAGCAGACGCACTTGCTCGAAATCTACAACCAGGCGTCGACGGCGCGCCGTGAGTTGAGCCAGCTGCAGCGCGACATGGAAGATGCCACGGAGAAATGGAAGCTCACCGCGCTGACCGACCTCCAAAGCCACAACGCCGAGATCGAACGCCTGATTGCGGTGCGTCAATCGACCGAGGAGCAGATCCTTCTGCTGACCACGTTGGCGACCGAGGCCGCCGAGCAGTCGCGCAACAAGACCTCCGTCGCATTCACCTATCAGATCCGCCGCAAGGTGAACGGCCAGGTCGTGACGAAGGCCGCGTCCCTCGACGATCCGGTTGCAGCCGGAGACACGATCCTCATTTCCATAAACCGTCCGGAAAGCGGTCTGAATGCGGCGCTGATCTCCATGCCGAGCGGGCCGTCGCAATGACCGGCTTAACGCATGCGACGATCGACGCGAACGATTGGACCGTCCAAGCACCGCGCGGGCAGGCGATGGCGAGCCGGGTCATTTCGGTGCTGCTTCTGATCCTGACCCTTCCCTTTTGGGTGGTGGCCGCGGCGATCGTCTGGGCCAGTCTCGGGCGCCCTTTGTTCTTCTACCAGTCGCGCAGCGGGATCGGGGCCCGCCCCTTCCTGATCTGCAAGTTCCGGACGATGCACGAGTGGCGGGACGCGAGCGGAGCGCTGCTTCCGGACGCCTTGCGCGAAACTCCTGCCACGCGAATGATGCGCATGACCCGCATCGACGAGCTTCCGCAACTCGTCTCGATAGCCAAGGGAGACATGGCTTTCATCGGGCCGCGCCCGCTGCTCCCGGCCACCATCGCCGAACTGGGCGAGCTCGGTCGCCTTCGTTGCACGGTTCTCCCCGGACTGTCCGGATGGGCGCAGGTAAACGGCAACACTCGCCTGTCGAACGACGAGAAGCTCGCACTCGACCTGTGGTATGTGCGCAACCGGAGTCTCTGGCTTGACCTGCTCATCCTGGTGCGGACCGTCGGTGTCGCGCTCTGGGGCGAATCCATAGACCACCGCCATCTCGGCGACGCCCTGAAAGCCATGGGCGCGGTGCAATTGGCAAACACGCAAGGGGCGCTCCGGTCATGAACGCCAACCTTGGCCGGTTGCTGGTGATCGCACCGCATCCCGACGACGAGGTCCTCGGCTGCGGCGGCACGATCGCCAGGATGGCCGGGCAAAAAGCAGAAGTGCATGTGGCCGTCGTTACTCGAGGCCTTCCGCCGGCCTTCACCGAGGAGATGACCCAACAGGTCCGCTGCGAGGCGAAAAGGGCGCATGAACATCTGGGCGTCCGCAAGACGCATTGGATCGACCTGCCGGCCGCCCAGCTCGCACAGACGCCGCATTCGAAGCTCAACGCCGAGCTTCAGATCCTGCTGCGGGCCGTCCGGCCAGACACCTTGCTCGTTCCCTTCGTCGGCGACGTGCATCTCGACCACCAGCTCGTCTTCCTGTCGTCGCTGGTTGCGGCCCGTCCAGTCCAACCCGAATACCCGCGCACGATCCTCGCCTATGAGACCGTGTCCGAAACGAACTGGAACGCGCCCTATGTGACGCCGGGCTTCGTGCCGAACGTCTTCATCGACATCGAGTCGACCTTGCCCCGCAAACTGGAGGCGGCCGCGATGTTCGCTTCGCAAATCAAGGAATTCCCGCACGAGCGTTCGGTCGAAGCCTTGCGCGCGCTCGCGACGGTGAGGGGCGCCGCGATGCACCTCAAGTCAGCCGAGGCCTTTGTCCTGCTGCGCAATGTCATGTGATCCTAGTGGAGTGTTCCGAGATGAAGCGCTGGCCGATCTTCGATGAAGAGCAAATAGCCGATGTGGTGGAAGTTCTCCGATCAGGCCGCGTAAACGCCTGGACCGGCGACCATGTGAAAGCCTTTGAACGGGCGTATGCGCGCAGCCTTGGACGGCGCCATGCGGTCGCGCTCGCCAACGGCTCGGTCGCGCTGGATCTGGCGATGAGGGTTCTCGGCATCGGCCCCGGCGACGAGGTGATCGTCACCCCCCGCAGCTTCGTTGCCTCGGCCGCCTGCGTGATGTTCGCCGGCGCCACACCCGTATTCGCGGATGTTGACCCGATCTCGGGAAACCTCTCCGCCGAAACCATCGCGCCGAAGATCACGGCGCGGACAAAGGCGGTCATTGTCGTGCATGTCGGCGGATGGCCGAGCGACATGCCGGCGATCATGGAGCTGGCGCGACGTGCCGGCATCAAGGTCGTCGAGGATTGCGCCCAGGCGCATGGGGCCGAATACAATGGACGTCCGATCGGCTCCTTCGGCGACATAGCCGCATTCTCGTTCTGCCAGGACAAGATCATCACGACGGGCGGCGAAGGCGGGCTCGTCGCGATGGACGACAAGAAACTATGGCTCGCCGCCTGGAGCCTGAAGGACCACGGCAAGAACTACAACGTCGTTTTCGCCCCGTCCCGGCCGAACGGCTTCCGCTGGCTGCACGATAGCATCGGCACCAACTGGCGCATGACGTCGGTCCAGGCCGTGCTCGGCTTGCGGCAGCTCGAGCGCCTGCCCGATTGGCATGAGCAGCGGGAACGAAACGCCAATATCTGGATGAAGACGC
This sequence comes from Rhizobiaceae bacterium, assembly GCA_051959385.1. Taxonomy (GTDB): domain Bacteria; phylum Pseudomonadota; class Alphaproteobacteria; order Rhizobiales; family Rhizobiaceae; genus Mesorhizobium_L. The sequence continues at coordinate 10,412 of JBQCFH010000034.1, forward strand.
TTGCCGACTTGCCCATGCTGCGTACGCCGCGGCTCGACCCCGTGCACAGGCATGCTTGGTATCGGTGCTATTTCTACGTCAGGCCGGAGATGCTGTCCGCGGGGTGGACGCGTGACCAACTGATCGCGGCCGTCAACGCGGCAGGCGTTCCATGCTTCTCGGGAAGCTGCTCGGAAATCTATCTGGAACATGCGTTTTCGGATGCGGGCGTGGGACCGTCCGAACGTCTACCGGTGGCGCGGCAACTTGGTGAAACAAGCCTCGCCTTCCTGGTCGATCCGTCCTGGACGGTCGAGGAGACCACGGCGGCGGCCTTGACGACGCGATCCGTCCTGGTAGGCGCCGCGCGCGAACTCGAGCCGGCATGATGCGCGAGCTTGCAGCCAGAAAAGCCGGCAGCGCGCCGGCATCTTCCCTGGGAGAGCTGAGGGTAGTGTCTTCGGCGCCACCGGATCTGGCGCCCTCCCTTGGGGCAAGAAAGCTGCTCGGGCTCGAATTGCCGATCGCTACCCGGCTCTATCAGCAGATGATGTTCATCCGGCTCGTCGAGGAGCGTCTGCTCGACCTTTTTTCCAAGGGCGTTCTGTTCGGCACGACCCATACGTCCATTGGCCAGGAGGCGAATGCCGTGGGCGTGGTGAACGCGCTTGACCGCGAGCGCGACATCATCTGGAGCAACCACCGGTGCCACGGTCATTTCATTGCCTATTCGGGCGAGATCGAGGCCCTGATCGCCGAGATCATGGGGCGCGTGACGGGCATTTGCGGGGGACGCGGCGGCAGCCAGCATCTGTGCTTCCGCAACTTCCACTCAAACGGCATCCAGGGCGGCATAGCGCCGGTTGCCGTTGGCAGCGCGCTGGCGCGGAAGGATGAGGGCGCCGTCGCAGTGGTTTTCCTGGGCGACGGCACGATGGGCGAGGGAGCGGTGTACGAGAGCCTCAATCTCGCGTCCATCTTCGGCGCCCCCGTTCTTTTCGTGGTCGAGGACAATGAAATTGCCCAGACGACGCCCAAAAACCTGACCGTTTCCGGGTCGATCGTCGCCAGGGCCGAACCGTTCAATGTCCGTACCTTCGCCTACGATGGCAACGATCCGGTCGAGATACACAGGCTCGCCGAAGAGGCCGTGGCCTATGTCCGCGCCGAATCGCGCCCCGCCTGGCTCTATCTGCGGACCGAACGGATTGGCCCCCACAGCAAGGGAGACGATACGCGGCCGGCCTTCCGTCTCGAGCAGGCCCGCGCCCGGGATCCGATCCCGCCGATGCGCCGGCGCGTCGCGAATTTCGAGGAGATCGATGCATTCTGCCGGTCTGTGGTGGACCGCGCAGTCGAATCCGCTGCCGCGGCCGCTTTGGCGCGAGGCTGATGCATGCGCGTCGTCGAATCCATCAATCGCGCGCTGCACGACCTCATGGAGGCCAATCGCCAGCTGGTGGTGATGGGCGAGGACGTTCTCGATCCCTATGGCGGGGCCTTCAAGGTCACCAAGGGCCTGTCCACCGCCTACAAGGATCGTGTCTGGACCACGCCGATCAGCGAGGGCGGCATTGTCGGCATGGCGGCGGGCATGGCCCTCAAGGGCAAGCCTGTCATCGTCGAGCTCATGTTTGGAGACTTCATCGCGCTTGCCGCCGACCAGATCATCAACCACGTGGCCAAGTTCCGCTGGATGTACAACGATCAGGTCGAGGTTCCTGTCATCGTCCGCTCTCCCATGGGCGGGCGGCGCGGCTACGGGCCGACGCATTCGCAAAGTCTGGAAAAGCATTTCTGCGGCGTGCCCGGGCTCACCGTGCTCGCCACCAATGAATATGCGGATCCGGGTGACCTGCTGCATCGGGCCTTCGCTTCCCGGTCTCCTCACCTGATCATCGAAAACAAGGTCATGTATTCGAGGCCCGTGCTCGGCGCGGCCGCGCTTCCGCGCCCGGCCGATCCGGATGTCGTGATCCTGACATATGGCGGGTGCGTCGAGCACGCGGTCGCGGCCGCAAACAAGCTCGCCGCGGAGGAGGAAATCGCGACCGCCGTGGTGGCCGTTGAACAGCTGTCCCCGTTTCCCGACGAGGACGTCCGAAGCCAGGTCGGCGAATGCGTCCGAGTGCTCGCGGTTGAGGAGGGTACGCCCGGTTGGGGCTTTGCGTCGGAGTGCGCGCGCGCCCTGATCGGCCGGGTCAAGCATTTCAGCGCGTTGACTGGGCCGAACCATCCCGTCCCCTCCAGCCGCGAATGGGAAGACGATCTGCTGCCCGGTGCGAACGCCATCCAGGCGGCCTGCATCGATCTGTTCAACAAGGGCTAGCCTTCATGAGCGTGATTGTCGAAGCCCCGCGGGTCAATGCCAACGAGGACCAACTCCAGCTCATTGAAATCAGGGCGGTGCAGGGTCAGAGGGTTGAGCAAGGGACCATACTTTTCGTCCTCGAGACCACGAAGGCGGCGGTTGAGGTCGACGCTCCGCGGGCGGGGATCGTCGGCCGGCTCGAAGCCAAGGTCGGCGACTTCGTCCCGGTCGGCGCGGCGCTATGCGAAATCGTCGATGAACACGCCGGCGCGGTGTCCGCCGCGGCCAAAGCGGCGCATGCCGGGGTCAACGGCACCGCGATAACGGCGAAGGCCCGCAAGATCGCGTCCGAGCTCGGGATCGACCTTGCGGAGGTCAACCCCGTCAACGGCCGCATCGGCGAAGCCGAAGTGCGCGCCACGGCCAGCCGTCGATCGGGCGCCAGGGAGACCGGACCCGCCGCGTTCCCCTCCGCGGTGCCTTCACGAGGCACGCGGCGGGCCGTCATCATCGGCGGCGGCGGCCACGCCGCCTGCCTGATCGACGCGCTTGACGGCTCGGGATACGACATAGTCGGCTGCACCGATGAGGCCCTGCCCGTCGGTCACCAGGTCTGTGGCGGCATTTCGGTGATCGGGACGGAAGAGTGCCTGGAGCGCCTGCTGGCCGAGGACACCCCTTACGCCTTCATCGGCATCGGCGGCGCCCAGTCCAGCGACGCGCGGCGGTCGATGTTTGAACGCGCCTTGGCCATGGGCTTCGTCCTGCCGCCGGTGATCCACCCTTCCGCGATCGTTTCCAAGGGGGCCAGGATTGGACATGGCTGTCATATCCTGGCCGGGGCGACGATCGGGCCCCGCTGCACGATCGGAAACAACGTGATCGTCAATCAGGGGACGATCGTCTGCCACGACAGCATCGTGCACGACAACGCGCACCTGACGCCGGGGGCCATCCTTGCCGGCGGGGTGAGCGTCGGCGCAATGACGGTCGTGGGGATGGGCGCAACGGTGCTGCTCGGCGTCCAGATCGGCGCCGACTGCCTGATCCACAACGGCGCGCATATCAGCGCAAACGTGGCAGACAATACCATCGTCGACGCCCAGGGCCGGCGGCATCTGCACTAGAAGCGAAGCCCTTCCTCTGCAAAGGCCTCGCCCGTCCTTCACAAGACGCGTGCGAGCAGCGGCACAAGCATCTCGGAGCCGGGAATGCTGAGGTGATGGCTGTCGAAGTACAGCGGCTTGCCATCCACCACGGCGACGCACCGCTTCTCGGGACAGAGCACCTGCGTCGGGTATATCCGCATGAGGCGCGGATGCGGGCCGAGCCTGTCCAGAATACCAAGCGCGATCTGCTGCCGTTCCCAATAGACACTCTCCGGCACGCCGAGGCTGGACGGGTCGTCGCCCTGTCTCAGGAGCCGAGCCGCCGAAGAGGGAACGTCATAGCCGATCTCCGGGACCGGATAGACGATGACCACCTTCTTCCCGGCCTGGAGCAGCCGATGCACGCTTCTATCGAGAGACGCTTCAAAGGCGTCGCGCGCCTCGGCGGAAAATCGGTCGAATTGAATGCCGTCCCGGTTCTGCAATTGCGGAACATTGCCGTTTCGCTCCGCTGGCCCGAGTTCGACGGCCCGTCCCTCGAGGTAGAGGGACCATCTGGCGGCGATAATGACGGTCTTCAATTCCGGGTGGTTGAGGACGTATTTGAGCCGCAGATCGTTTCCCCGGATGCAATCCTGGTCCGTCCCGACGCCGAGGAGAGGAGGACAGCGCGGAGTCGCGCCGTAGACCGTGCTCGAGCCTTGGGCCGCAAACCGGGACATAGCGCCGAACAGCGCCCCAGCGTGCGAATCTCCCCACAGGAAAATCCGTGCATTTGCACGCGCGCCTATCGTGCAGGGAGAATTTGCCGCGAGCTGCAGCGACACGTCCCCGCATTCATCCGCCTCGGGGTTGGCGGACATCTCGTAGCTGGCCAACGCGTTCACATCCTTGGAGAAACGCATCGGCCAGCCGCCGTCCAGGTAAATGGCCAAGCCGGTTATGCCTGTTGCGATGGTAGCCAAGGCGCCTGCGGCAAAAACCGGTACGTCGCGGGCTGCCCGCGACGGCCGCTCGATGTATCGCCAGGACAAGAGCGCCAGCGCGAACGAGGCCGCAATCAACGCGGCGGTTTGAAAGAGGCTGAGCTGATCGATCAACACATAACCCACCAGAACGATCAGCGGCCAATGCCAAAGGTAGAGGGAGTAGCTTATCAGGCCGACGCCGACGAACGGCTTCGTCGAAATCAGCCGAGTGGCCCAGGATTTAGGCGCGCCCTCCCCGTACCCTCCGTGGATGACAAGCGCGGCGCCCACGCATGGAACGAGCGCTGTTACGCCGGGGAATGCCGTCACGTCGGAATAGCACAGCACGGCAGTAAGGATCAGGAGAAGGCCGGCCGCGGTCGCCGCCTCACGCTGCCAGCGCCGGGCGAGGGGTGGGACTGTTTCAAGCGCCAGGAGGCTGCCCAACAGAAACTCCCATGCGCGGAAGGGGGTCAGGTAGAAGGCGGCGGCATCGTCGTACTGCATCACCGCGATGCTCGCGAGCAACGAAAGTCCCGCAATGGCCGCCACGGTGGCGTGAACGCCGCGAGTTCCCAGTCGCCAGATGAAGACCAGGAACAGCGGAAAGAAGATGTAGAACTGCTCTTCCACCGCCAGCGACCAGGTGTGGATCAGCGGCTGTTCGTAAGCCGGTCCATCAAAATAGTCGGTCTTCAGCCAGAACCCGACATTGGACAGGAAGAAGGCCATGGCGACGATGTTGCGACCGAAGCGTCTGAAGTCGGACGGCAGGAAGATGATGGCGCATGCCACCGTGGTGAGCATCAGCACGGCGAACAGCGCCGGGAAAATTCGGCGGATGCGCCGCTCGTAGAAGTGCCGGACCGAAAACCGGCCGGCTCCCAACTCCTTGGCGATCAATTGTGTTATGAGATAGCCGGAGATGACAAAGAAGATGTCGACGCCGACATAGCCGCCGCTGAACCGGGCGAAACCGGCGTGGAACAGCATGACCGACACGACAGCGATGGCGCGTAGACCATCGATGTCGGCTCGGTAGGCCGGAGTCGCTAGCGCAGCATGTAGCGATGCCGATCCCGAAAATTTCGGGGAATCCAACATCACACCAGCGGCAGGCTGCGCCGAGTGCCTAGATGGTTTGGCATACCGTTTTATGGGACATGGCTGCGCGGATGTCGCTCCGCCACAAGGCGTAGTTCCACGGCATAAATGGGACTAGCGACACCTCAACGGGTCCGATCGACAATGCGCCGAACCGAAACCGGCAAATCGCCGACGAAGCAAAGTGGACGTCCGCGCGGGACCGCTCAGCGATGGTTCGCCACCGATGGCGGTCGGTCGGCACACGATGCTCTTACCGCTGACGGGCTAGGCCATTAGCCGTATCGGCAACGCGGCATTAACTTATTGAGGTTGCGGCACAACCAAACTTGGCTGTTGTGGGCCTTGCAGTTCTGCCGATGATGCAGGTGCCGGGCCCGTATCGGGTTTCTCGGGCGAACCGATCGGATCAACATCGCTGGCCAGGGACGGGGTACGGAATGGTTTTGGCGGCCATTGCGACAATCAAAAGAGTGGCTCGACGGATGCTGCGCGCCGCCCAGCGCAAGGGCGCCGGGCGCATGCGCCTGGCCAATATCGCGCACCTTCTGACCGGCAATTTCATCGGATCGCTGCTTGGGCTCCTGGCTTTCGCACTGTCCGCGCGCGCCCTTGGCACGACCAATTACGGGCAGCTCGCGTTGCTGATCGCGTTTACGCGCGTCGTCGAGCGCGTCGTCAGCTTCCAGTCGTGGCAACCGATCATCAAGTACGGAGCGGGCCTCGACGCCGCGGAGAATCGGGACGACCTTCGTACGCTCATAAAGTTCGGGCTGTTCATGGACGCCGGCGCCGCCGTTTGCGCCTGGATAATCGCCATTGGCGCGGCGCATCTCGCCGCCCCGATTTTCGGCTGGTCCCCCGAGATCGTGCATCTTCTCATTCTCTACTCCAGCGTTCTCCTCTTCCAGATTTCCGGCGTTCCCGTCGCGGTGCAGCGCATGGCCGGCAACTTCCGCCTCCTCGCCTACGGGCAGCTTTTGAATGCGGTGCTGCGTGTTTTCCTCTGCCTTCTTGGCGCGATGCTCAAGGCCGATCTCGCCTATTTCGTCCTGGTTTGGGCAGGAACCCAGATCCTCGGCTCCCTGGCATTGCTGACCCTGACGATGCGCGCTCTGCATCGACAGGGCGTGCGCCGGATCCTGCGCGCGCCTCTGGCGGGAGTCACGAGCCGGTTCCCCGGCATCTGGAATTTCGCCTGGTCGTCGAACATTTCGCTCACCTTGCGCGTCAGCGCGCAGGAGCTCGACACGTTGCTGGTCGGGTCCCTCGCCGACCCCGGCTCCGCCGGCCTATACCAGATCGCCAAGCGCATAGGCCGCATCGGCCAGCAAGTCGGCCCGATGGTGCAGAACGTCGTCTATCCCGACGTCGCTAGGCTTTGGGCAAAGGGAAGCGTCGCAGAATTCAAGAAGGTGATCTTCCAGACCGAGGGTCTGCTGCTCGCATTCGGTTTGTTCTGCATCATCGTCGTCGCCATATTGATCCGGCCGATGCTCAATTGGACGGCAGGGCCCGAGTTCATCGGCGCGGCCAATCTGGTCATCGTGCAGATGGTGGCGGTCGCCTTCGTGCTTTCCGGCTCAGCCGCGCGCTCGGCACTGCTCGCGATGGGCCGGCAACGCGACGTGCTGCGCATCGTCGTCGTGGCGACGATTGCCTTCCACACGACCGCACTCCTCCTGATACCGCGGATCGGCGCAATGGGCGGCAATATCGCCCACATTGTTCTGGGCATCCTCTGGACCGCCGGTTTGGCGCTCGCGCTGCGCCAGGCGCTCAAATCCGCCAACGATACGACCAGGGCGATCCCCCCGGCGGGCGGTTTCGACGAGGCCGGCCTCTCTCCATCAAAGGCAATCTAAATGTCTGTTGCACCCCAAGCTCTCGCGACGTTGCCCGCCGCACAACGGCGTTCCTCCTCATCGCCGCTGACCCATCTTCAACGGCTCGAGGCCGAGTCGATCCACATCATACGCGAGGTCGCCGCCGAGTTCCGCAACCCGGTGATGCTGTACTCGATAGGCAAGGATTCCGCGGCGATGCTTCATCTCGCGATGAAGGCCTTTTATCCGTCGCGCCTGCCGTTCCCTCTCCTTCACGTCGATACGACCTGGAAGTTCAAGGAGATGATCCGCTTCCGCGACGACACGGCGGCGCGGCTCGGATTGAACCTGCTCGTGCGCCGCAACGAGGAGGGCATCGCGCAAGGCATCAGCCCGTTCACGCATAGCCCGTCGGTCTATACCCAGATCATGAAGACCGACACGCTGAAGGCGGCCCTGTCGGCGGGCGGCTTCGACGCCGCCCTGGGCGGCGCGAGGCGGGACGAGGAAAAGAGCCGGGCCAAAGAGCGGGTGTTTTCGGTTCGCAGCCCCGGCCACGGGTGGGATCCGAAAAACCAGCGTCCGGAGCTGTGGAGCCTCTACAACGGCCGGCTGAGGCCAGGGGAATCGGTCCGTGTCTTCCCGCTGTCGAACTGGACCGAGATCGACATCTGGCAATACATCCTGAGGGAAAACATCCCCATCGTGTCGCTGTATTTCGCGGCGATGCGCCCGGTGGTGGAACGCGACGGGCAGTGGATCATGGTGGACGACGAGCGTCTGCCGCTGCGCCCGGGCGAAACCCCGCAACTCCGTTCGGTGCGTTTCCGCACCCTTGGCTGCTATCCGCTCAGCGCCGCCACCGAGAGCGTCGCCGCATCCGTTCCCGAAGTGCTCCAGGAGATGCTCGTCGTGAAGACCTCCGAGCGCGCGGGCCGCCTCATCGACCATGACGAGGCGGCTTCGATGGAGAAGAAAAAGCGTGAGGGGTATTTCTGATGCCGGGCTTTCCGCAAACCGCTGAACTCGAGCCTTCATCGAGAGAAGAGGCCGTTTCGCAATTCCTCGCGGCGCAAGAACAGAAAAGCCTTCTGCGCTTTCTCACCTGCGGCAGCGTGGACGACGGCAAGTCGACGCTCATCGGCAGGTTGCTCTACGACACGAACCTCTTGACCGAGGATCAACTCCAGGCACTTGCAGCGGATTCCCGGCGACACGGGACGACTGGCGACGATCTCGATTTCGCCCTTCTGGTCGACGGACTGGCCAGCGAACGCGAGCAGGGCATCACGATCGACGTGGCATATCGGTTCTTTTCCACCGAACGGCGCAAATTCATCGTCGCCGACACGCCGGGCCACGAGCAATATACCCGCAACATGGCCACCGGCGCGTCGAACGCCGACCTGGCGGTCATCCTGGTCGATGCCCGGCACGGAATTCTTACCCAGACCCGCCGGCATTCCTTCATCGTTTCGCTGCTCGGAATCCGGCATGTCGTGCTCGCGATAAACAAGATCGACCTGGTCGGCTATTCCCAGGCCGTATTCGATGAAATCGAAGCCACCTATCGCGACTTCGCCGCATCGCTTGGCTTCGTTTCACTGCAGGCAATTCCGCTATCCGCGCGCTATGGCGACAACGTCTTTGCCAGGAGCGGAAACCTCCCCTGGTATCGGGGACCGACGCTGATCGAGCATCTGGAGAATGTCGAGGTGGAGAGCGACCGCTGTGCCGGTCCGTTCCGGATGCCGGTGCAATGGGTCAACCGCCCCAACCTCGACTTCCGCGGCTTTGCCGGCACCGTCGCCTCCGGCGTCGTTCGTCCGGGCGATCGGGTGGTGGTGGCGCGCTCGGGCGTGACGACCCTCGTCAAGCGGATCGTGACGCAGGACGGCGACTTGTCCGAGGCGGGCGTGGGCGAGGCCGTCACCCTGACATTCGAGGACGAGATCGACGTGTCGCGCGGCGATCTTCTTGCCGCGGCGGCCGAGCGGCCGGAAGTCTCGGACCAGTTCGCCGCCCATATGATCTGGATGCACGAGGCACCCCTCATTCCGGGTCGCCCGTACCTGATCAAACTTGCGACGGCCCTGGTCGGCGCCAGCATAACCCAGATCAAGTATAAGACAGACATCAACAATTTCGCCAAGCTGGCGACGAAGACGCTGGAAAAGAACGAAGTTGGATTCGTCAATCTGACGACGCAGGCGCCGCTTGCGTTCGATCAGTTCTCACGTGTGCGCACGACGGGAGCGTTCATCGTCATCGACCGGATGACCAACCAGACTGTCGGCGCCGGGATGATCGATTTCAGTCTTCGCCGGGCAAGCAACATCCATTGGCAGCCGCTGAACGTGGACATGAACGCCCGCGCGATGGCCAAGGGCCAACGCCCGGCGCTGCTCTGGCTCACGGGCCTTTCGGGCGCGGGCAAGTCGACGATCGCGAACCTCGTGGAAATGCGCCTGCACGCGATGGGCAAGCATACCTATGTGCTGGACGGAGACAATGTTCGCCACGGCCTCAATCGGGACCTTGGCTTCACCGACGCCGACCGCGTCGAGAATATCCGTCGCGTGGCCGAGGCCGCCAAACTCATGGTGGATGCCGGCTTGATAACGCTCGCTTCGTTCATTTCGCCGTTCCGGGCGGAGCGGCGCATGGCGCGCGATCTCTTTCCGCCCGAGCAGTTCATCGAGATATTCATCGATACGCCGCTGGAGGTCGCGGAGGCTCGCGATCCAAAGGGCCTTTATCGGCGTGCGCGAAGCGGATTGATCCAGAACTTCACCGGAATCGGCAGTCCCTATGAGCGCCCCGAAGCTCCCCAGATAACCATCACACCGGATCTGGCGGCCGAGGAGGCCGCGGAGGTGATCATCAACTATCTCGAAAGCGGCGGCTATCTCGAAACGGCACCAAGTAGTTGATTATGCGTGGCAGAGATTGCCTGAAGCCAATACGGGTTTGCTTCCCCTTTGTCGGCGACGATGTCGGCGGAAGCCACATCTCGGCACTGAAGCTTCTCCAGAATCTCGACGCGGCCCGCGTCGTTCCGACCGTGGTGCTTCAGGAAAGCGCCGGCCCCCTGGCCGCTTTCCTGGACCGGGAAGGCCAGCCATATTTGCGTTTGCCTCTTCCGACACCGGTGCCGGCGGAGCGGGTGACGCTCGGCGGCCTTGCAGCCTATGTGACGAGCACGCTGCCGCACATGCGCCGGTTCATAAGACAGCAGCGGTTCGACATCGTGCACACCAATGACGGCAGATCGCATGTAAATTGGGGTATCGCCGCCCGCCTGTCGGGCGCCCGGCTGGTTTGGCACCATCGGGGGGATCCCGATGCCAAGGCCGCCAATATGCTCGGACCTCTGATCGCCGATCGCATGGTGACGGTGTCCCGGTTTTCGCGGCCCAGGCGCCCGATCATATCCCTGGACGGGCGTCTGAGCGTCGTCCACAGCCCTTTCGACAAGCCTTCGACTCTTCCCGACAGAGGCGCGGCCAAGACCGCGCTTCTGGCCGAACTCGGCCTGAGCCCAAGCGTGCGCGTGCTGGCTTTTATCGGCGGTTTGATCGAGCGCAAGCGGCCGATCCTGTTCGTCGACATCGTCCACCGCTTTCGGCAACTGCATCCGGAGATCCCGGTCGTCGGCTGCGTGTTCGGGAATTCACCCGCAGGTTCGCACGATGTCGAGACGGCGGCCCGCGCGCGCTGCACGGAGCTCGGGCTCGGCGAACATGTGCGCTTCATGGGCTTTCGCAATCCGATCGAGCCTTTCCTTGCCGCAGCCGATGCTCTCGTCGTGCCCGCTATCGGCGAGCCTTTCGGAAGAACGCTGATCGAGGCGATGTTTCTCGGCACGCCGGTGGTTGCCACCAATCATGGCGGCAATCCCGAAGCGATAGAGGACGAAAGAACCGGATTTCTGGTTGCGCCGGACGATGCCGACGCTTTCATGGAGCCGCTACGGCGGCTGCTGTCCGACCAGTCGCTCTGGAGCCGCATCAGCCGGGCAGCCCTGGAAGAGGCCTCTTCCACCTACAGCGTGCGCCGCCATATCGAAAAGATCATGGAAATCTACGACGGCGCGCTTCGCGTGCCCCGCAACAGCCGACCTGGCGCGGACGCGACAGGCGAAATGTGGATGAACAAGGTATGATCGAGCGGCCGGAAGACATCGATTTCCTCATCATCGGCGCCACAAAAAGCGCGACGACATGGCTCCAGCAATCGCTGCAATCCGACCCGGCGGTCTGCATGCCGGATCCCGAGCTTCACTTTTTCAGCCGCTTCCATGACCGTGGCCCTGAGTGGTACTTCCGGCAGTTTCCGGACAAGCGGGCGGGACAGCTCGTCGGCGAAAAGTCGAATTCCTATCTCGATACCCCGGCCGCGCCGCCGAGAGTTCATAGCCTGCTCCCGCACGCGAAGTTGGTCGCACAGCTTCGGAATCCCGTCGAACGCGCCTATTCCGACTATTGCATGCTCTACCGGCGCGGCGAGGTCGGCCGCGACATCGATTCCTACCTCGATATCCGCAAGGGTTCCCCTGGGCGCTTTCTTGCCGGCGGGCTCTATTTCGAGCAGCTGCAGGCCTATTACGACCTCTATCCGAAGGATCAGCTGCTCGTTCTCTTCTTCGAGGACATGGTTGCGCAGCCGGCGGCGCAGCTGAACCGTGTGCGAGGGTTTCTGAACCTTCCTGCCGCGGAGGCCGCGCAGCCGATCGCGGAGAAGGTGAAGGACCGCAGCGAGCCGATGATGGGGCCGCGGCTGCGCAAGGTGATGAAGCCGCTAAAGCCGCTGGTGCGCCCTCTCAGGAAAAATCCCGTTTTCGCAGCGGCCCGCAGCGTCCTGGCGGGGCAGATTTCCTATCCGCCCTTCACCCCAGAACTCAGGTCCCGCCTGGCGGATTTCTACGCCGCCGACGTGGCGCGGCTTGGCAGTTTGATCGGACGGGACCTGTCAGGTTGGTTGAGTCAAGCGAACCGGAGTACTTCCTTCGGCTAGCCTTAGAAAGCGCATCCCGCAGCGCGACTGGTATAGCCTCCTCTAAAGCATGTGTTGCAGCAGAAGCGAGCTGGGCGCTCCATAACAACTGCATAGATGTCTTTGCATGCGATTGCCGCATGTCTTCCTGTTCCTGAATGGATACAGGACGGCCCGCGTCAATTTGTGATTGCGAACTTGGACGCTGGATTTCTTCGCGCTCTTTCGAGAGCGGCGTGGGCTATGCTTTGTCGAGGTCTGGGTTATGAGCCAATTCGATCGCTCGGTGGAAGTTACCGGTCCGCTTGGAGGCGAGTCGCTGCTGGTGGCCGGCGCAATTGCCCTTGGCCGCCTCGTCAAAAGGCCGCGAACGATCTTCGATATCATGGCATATCTGCGCCGACGCGTGGTCGGCCGCGCCAAAGCAGTCGGCAAGAATTTCAAGCTCTATCTGCTCGATCTCCTGATGGCGGTGGCCGCGCTGTCTTTCGCCTCATCCATGCGACTGGGCCTCAACGGCACCAGCCCGGAAAGCGCGCAATCGCTGCTCTACGCGCTCCCGTTCTTCGTGGCCACATGCGCGGTCGTCTTTCCGGTAACCTGCCTATACACCCGCAACTGGCGATATGCGTCCGTGGGCGACGTCCTCGGCATCGTCCGCGCGGTGGTCGTCACGTCGCTGGCGTTCGTCTTTGTGATGTTCGTGGTGACGCGGCTCGACCTGATACCGCGTTCGGTGATGGTGATCGAGGTCCTGGTCCTGGTTCCCCTGCTCGTTTCCGTTCGCATTCGCTCCCGGCTGCTGCTCGAGGTGCGCCGTTTCGGTCCGGCTGCCATCAATGCGCAGCGCGAACGCGACATGGTGCCGGTATTGCTGATCGGCGGAGGCGACGCGGCGGATCACTACATTCGGGCGCTGCAGCGGGATCCGACGGCCCGCCACTGGCCGGTCGGACTGCTCGAAAAGGACGCCATGACGGAAGCCTACCTGCGCGGCGTGCCGGTTCTGGGCGGCATAGGCGATTTCGATGCGGTCATCCACGATCTCGAGGCGCGCGGCATCAAGCCCCGCCATGTGATCTTCACCGAGAGGATGCCGGCCCTCGCCGATCCCGTACTTGAATCGCTGATCGACCGGGCCGAGCGTTTGGGCATCGCGGTCTCCCGACCGGCTCCCATCCTGGAATTGCGCAACCCCAAGCACGAGGGTCGTTTCGAGCTTCGCCCGATCGAGCTTACCGATCTCCTGGAGCGGCCGCAGACGGCACTCGACAAGGAGGCCTTGCGCCGGATGATCGAAAACCGGCGCATCGTCGTCACCGGCGCCGGCGGCTCGATCGGCGGGGAACTCACGCAGCAGATCGCCGCAAACGGTCCGGCCGAACTCGTTCTGATCGACAGCTGCGAGTACAATCTCTACGCCATCGACCTGGAACTGGCGGAGAAGTTCCCCAGAGTGAACCGGCGGGCCTACATTTGCGACGTGCGCAGCCCCGACCGGCTGATCGAAATCTTCGGACGGCATAAGGTCGATCTCGTTTTCCACGCGGCGGCGCTCAAACACGTGCCGATGGTCGAGTTGAACCCCTGCGAAGGCGTTCTGACCAATGTCATCGGGACGATGAACGTCGCGGAAGCGACGCGCTATTGCGGCGCCAAGGCGATGGTCCAGATCTCGACCGACAAGGTCGTGAACACGACCAGCGTAATGGGCGCCACCAAGCGATTGGCCGAGCTCTATTGCCAGGCCCTCGATCTCGCCTTCGTCGCGAGTGAGAGCCCGGTCCGTTTCATGACCGTTCGCTTCGGCAACGTCCTGGGCTCGAGCGGATCGCTGATCCCGCTTTTCAAGCGGCAGCTGGCGCGCGGCGGCCCGCTGACCGTAACCGACGTGGAGATGAAGCGCTTCTTCATGACGATACGGGAGGCCGTCGAGCTCACCCTGCAGGCCTCTGCCTATGGCCTGGAAAAGCAGCTCGGACAGGGCGAGATTTTCGTTCTCGACATGGGCGCCCCGATCAAGATCATTGACATGGCGCGCCGCATCATCAAGCTCGCCGGGTTCAAGCCGGACGAAGACATCAAGATCGAAATCGTCGGCCGCCGGCCGGGAGAGAAGCTGTTCGAGGAGCTGTTCGACGACAGCGAACGGCGGGTCGACGTGCCGATCGCAGGCGTCCTGGGGGCCGTCCCCAACCCGCTGCCGCTCGACATGCTTCGCAGGTCGTTCGTCCAGCTGCACCGCCTCGCCAAGAGCGGCGACACGTCGGCGGTGTCGGACCTCATCGCCAGGATTCTCCCCAGCTATCGCAGGGAGGACGGGAAAGCCGCGGCTGGCGCTCCTGCTTCCGTTGTGCCGCATGTGACCCGCCGGCGGGCCCGAAAGGCGCGGCGCGCATCGCCGCCGGCGCGCGACGTCGCTGCCTGAGGCCGGACATTCGCGATGCTGGGGAAGATTGCGGCATCGGCTCTGTTCCTCGCCCTGTGGTGCAATACTGCCGTGGCCGACCCTCAGCCGACCGTGGCCGAGGCACGCAGCGCGCTCGAGCGGGCCGGCGCCTATTTCCGCGATCACCTCGGTGTGGCCGGCACATATGTCTGGAAATACTCGCTCGACGCCAAAAAGCGGGTCGGCGAGGGCGGAGCGGTATCGGCAAGCCTCGGCTGGGTGCAACCGCCCGGCACGCCTGCCGTCGGAGCCGCCTTCCTGCGCATCTTCGAGGTCACGGGCGACAAGCAGTGGCTCGAGGCTGCGCATTCGGTAGCAACGGCCCTCGTCAATACGCAGCTTTTGTCGGGCGGGTGGTTTTACGCGATCGAGACGGACCCGCAAAAGGCCAAGAGCTGGTGCTATCGGGCGCTCAACGTCGACAACAAAAGCTGCCACGAGATCAAGGACAATCCGCGGCGCAACGAGACGGTGCTCGACGACAACAATACGCAGAGCGTGCTGAATTTTCTGATGTGGTACGACCAGGCGAGTGGCGGCTCGGATCCGGCTGTCAAAACCTGCATCGAGAAGGCGCTGCATCGGCTGATGCGCGTACAATACGCCAACGGCGCATTTTTCCCCTTCTTCTCGGGAGCGGCTCCCGGCGCGGACGTGGAGTCAGCCGCAAAGGCGAGCATGCCCGAAAGCTGGTCGCACGAGTGGCAGAAGCCGGACAGGCCGCCCTACTTCGTCGTGAACGATGACCTTCCCCGCGACATGGGTCGCCTCTTCCTCAACGCCTACCACACTTACGGCGATCCGGCCTATCTCAAGGCGGCGGTCAAGATCGGCGATTTCCTTCTTGCGGCCCAGATGCCGGCGCCCCAGCAGGGATGGGCGCAACAGTATGACAGCTCGCTCCAGCCGGTATGGGGCCGCAAGTTCGAGCCGCCCGCCGTCGTCTCGCGCGAAACCGCCGGCAACATCGAATACCTGATCGAGCTGCATGAGCAGAACAAGGATCCGCGGCTGCTGGAGGCGGCGGAGTCCGCGGCCGTGTGGCTGAAGGCGGCACGTCAGCCCGACGGCAGCTGGGCCCGATTTTATGAGCTCAAGACCAACCGCCCGCTTTACATCGACAGCCGCGGCCAGGTGACATTCGAGGGCAAGGACCTACGGAAACATTACGGCATGAAGACCGGCCCCGAGATCGAGCCGGTGTTCGCGCGGCTGGCGCTTGCGAAGCAGGGAGCGGCCGTTTCACATCATGGCCTCTGGATCAGTGCGGCGGACGAATTGAGTACCGACGAGCTCGATTCGAGAGTGCGCCATCTCATCGACAGCCAGGATGCGCAGGGACGCTGGGTCAAGGGCGAGCTCGTCGAAGGGCAGGATTTCATCGACGGCGTGTTCACCATCGCCCGCTTCATCTCGGAAAAGAAAGAGGCGGGGAAGTAGTCGTTTGCGTCGCGGCGTGCGGCGTACCGCTCCCAAGAGGAGCAAGCCGACGCTTTTTCAGCTCGCGTCCTTGCTCGGGCATTCAAGTCCGGCCATTCACGCCCATCCTTCGGCATAGCGCGAAAAATGGTCCCTATGGCGGCCAAGCAATTCCATTGCGGCGGGCGTCAGCCGTTCCGAGCACGTCCGCTCGATGAGCTCAACCTGCCCCTCGCTTAGATAATCGGTAAAGCCGCCAACCTTGCCACGTCGCATCCGACGGCTCTCCGCATCGTTGCGGTCATATACGTGCGCCGGGAGCCCGACGGCGACCTCATGCTCCAGCATCGCTTCAAAACGCGAGGCCTTGATCGCCTCGCAAAGCTCCGGCATGGACGGAGTGTATCCCAGAAATTTCAGGATGCGCGTGGCGGTGCTCACGGGATCGGTCGTCAGTTCCTCGTAGCTCAACACCATGTGCTTGTGATGTTTGAGGCCGCGCGCCCAGCCGTTCAGATAATCGATGAGCACCGGAAGACCCTGCCGGCGGTCGTTTATGAAAGCTTCGATATCCCCTTCGAAGCGGTGCTTGTGGCGCGTTGCATGGAAATAGGCTGATACGATCACATCGCGAGGATCGCGAACCATGAAAATCACCGGCCGGGCGAGGAAAAGCGTTCGCCTGTAGGCGAGGTGCGAAACCATGATCAGCGGCACCCGGGGCCGCTGGCTGGCATAGCGGTAGGCAGGAATGCCACGGGTCGGATCGAGGTCAAAGTTCGGAAGAACCTCAAACATTCGGAAAAGATCGACATTTCCATCCCGGGCCATCTGGCTGAAATAGTCGGAAAGGATGTGCCTGAACCAGGTTCGGCCGGACTTCGGATAAGAGACAAGAAACGCATCCGCGCCGGATGCAGCCCAGGTCATTCTGAGGCGAGTGTCCAGTTTGCGAAGGGCGCGCCGGGCGATCAGCATGGCGAGAGCTCACGCATGCCGCGGGATGCCAGAACAGCCTGTACGACCTCGTCCCAATGCTGCGTCACATATTGGGGCGTAAATTTGGCTGCACGCAGCGCCGCGGCCGTGCCGAGCCGACGGCGGAGGCTTTCGTCGCCGAGCAGCCGGCGAAGGCCGGCCGCGAGCGCATCGACGTCCCCGGCCGGGACAAGGAGCCCGTTCTTCTCGTCATCGATCATCTCGCGCGGTCCCCACTCGCAGTCGAAGGATAGCACGGGCAGGCCCGCGGCCATTGCCTCGAGCAGCACGATGCCCCAGCCTTCATAACGAGACGAAAGAACGAAGGCGTCGGCCGTCTCCACCCAGATGCCCGGCCGGCTCGTAATTCCGGGCAGTTCGACACAGCCGCGAAGACCGAGGCGGTCGCGTTCGGCCTCCAGCGCCGATCGATCGGGCCCCTCGCCCCAGATCACCAGCTTCCATTCGGGGAGATCCGAATGGACTTTGGCGAACGCCTGGAGCAGCAGATCGAAACCTTTTTGCGGGACCAGCCGGCCCACGGCCACAAGCAGGTTTCCGCCGCGGCGCCGTTCACCAACCGAGGGAAGATCGACCGGGTTGGGAATGACCCAGCTGCGCTTGCGCATTCGCGGGCTGAAATAGTTCAGCGCGCCATTGGTCATCGTGACCAGCCCGAAGGCGCGTGGGTAGAGCGCTGCCCGAAGAAAGCTCCAGACCGGCCCGACATCTTGCAGGGCGGGGTTGTTGCGCTCCGAAACCACCACGCTGAGGCCGAGCCCTTGGGTCGCGATGAGCGTACTCACATTGGTGCGCGTCAGAAAGCTGAGGATCGCATCCGGCGCCAGATCCTTGAGCGCGCTTCGCAACCGGCGCACACGATGGAAGCTCGCGAGAAGCGCCGGCAGCAGCGACCGTTTCGCCTGCGGCAGGCCGAGGTTCTCTATCCGGACATCGGGATGGAAACTGTAATAAGGCGCCATACCGGGTTGCTCGAACGTCACCAGCGTGACGAGCCAGCCTCTTGCGGCCCACTGGTTGGCGAGCACATTGACGACGTGTTCGGTGCCGCCGGCGCCAAGCCCGGGAAGCACGATCGCCACACGCCGCCGGGCCGTCCCGCCTTCCCTGGCGTTAGCGACGTTGCGAACCAGAATCGCCGACCCCTCGCCGCAATCCATCGACCATCCCACTCCTACGAATCCGAACTTAACTATCCCAGCCTGCTCAAATGAAAGAGTTGCACATTGGAAGCTGTCGTTTACCTCTAAAGGGGGGATTGGGCCGAGGGTCGAAGCAGACAATAGAAACCCTCATCCCCCTGTGGCTCGCGATGGTCAGTTGGAGCTCGGCTTTTCATGCGGATAGCCTTGGTCGGCGCGGTGGAAGGATCTCTCGTAGCCTTCGATGCGCTCGTTGCAGCCGGCATGGCGCCGTCGCTCCTTGTCACCCTGGCCGTCGATCATTCCGCGCGCCATTCCGATTTCGTCGACTTGACGCGGCCCGCACGCGCCGCGGGAGCCGCCGTCCACCTGACCAAGAACATCAACGCGGCCGATACAATCGCGAGCATCAAGGCGGAACGGCCTGATCTGACGATGGTGATCGGCTGGTCGCAGATCTGCGGCAGCGAATTTCGGGCGATCGCCCGTCTCGGGACGATCGGCTATCATCCGGCGCCGTTGCCGCGTTTCCGCGGCAGGGCGGTCATCCCCTGGACGATCCTTGCGAACGAGAAGGAGACAGGGTCGACATTCTTCTGGCTCGACGAGGGCGTCGATAGCGGGCCGATCGTCTCCCAGAGACTGTTCCCCGTCGCGCCGGACGAGACTGCGCGCTCCCTCTATGAAAAGCACAAGCAGGCACTCTTCGAAATGACGCCGCTTGTGGTGTCGGCGGTGGCCGGCGGAGGAAATGTCGGCACTCCGCAGGACGAATCAGTCGCAAGCTATTGCGCGAAGCGGAGGCCTGAGGACGGAATCATCGATTGGAACGAGGCCGCCGACGATGTACTGCGCTTCATCCGCGCCGTCGGCGATCCGTACCCTGGGGCATTCACGTTCGATGCTGGCGACAAGATCGTGATCGACAAGGCGCGCCCTTTCGCGAGGCAAGGCCGCTATATCGGGCTGACCGGCCAGGTCCAAACTCACACAGATTTCGGCTTCACCGTGCTTTGCGGCGACGGATCGACCATCGAGGTCACGTCGTGGCGCGGCAAAAGGCCCAAAATTCACAACAGGCTGGCGTCAACCTTCCCAGCCGCACCATGACGGTGAGCCTGGCTCTGCGTGGCCGACACCGATCACGAGGGCCGCGGTTCAGATTCCAGCGTACGGGCATACCCATTCCGGATACGGACGCGGAGGCCGCGCCCTCCCTTTGGGCGGGAATATCCTCCGATTCCCCGAGCATTGCCGGGCATGGATTGCTGTAGGGTGAAGGACATCCTGATCGGATCGAAAGCTCGAAATGGCTGTCGCAGATCCCCGCCCCGCAGCTTCATCGG
>JBQCFH010000035.1:0-2367 GCA_051959385.1 Rhizobiaceae bacterium
ATCCCGGGGAAGATGGTGATCCACCATTCGCCGGAGAACAGATAGTCGTTGCCGATGCGGATCAGCGTGCCGAGCGAGGGCTGTGTCGGCGGCACGCCGACGCCGAGGAAGGACAGGGTCGCCTCGGTGATGATGGCGAGCGCGAGATTGATGGTGGCGATGACCAGCACCGGACCGAGCACGTTCGGCAGGATATGCCGAAATAGGATCGCGATCGGCCGCAGGCCGATCAGCCGGGCCGCCAGCACGTATTCCT
This sequence comes from Rhizobiaceae bacterium, assembly GCA_051959385.1. Lineage (GTDB taxonomy): Bacteria > Pseudomonadota > Alphaproteobacteria > Rhizobiales > Rhizobiaceae > Mesorhizobium_L. Next base: position 257 of record JBQCFH010000035.1, read on the forward strand.
TGTTGGCCTCGACCAGCACCGAGCCGCGCACTGTGCGCGCATATTGCACCCAGAAGCTCAGCCCGATGGAAATGACCAGCACCGGGAAGACGACGTCGTTATAGGCCTGCGGCCCGGCAATCCCGCGGGCGACGCCGTCAATCAGCAAGGCGGTCAGGATCGCCGGAAATGTCAATTGCACGTCGGCGACGCGCAGGATGATGGCGTCGGCATAGCCGCCGAAGTATCCGGCAGCGAGCCCGAGCGGAACGCCGATGGCGGTGGCGAGGAGCACGCTGGCAAATCCGACCGACAGCGAGATACGCATGCCATAGAGGATGGTCGAGAGCACGTCGCGGCCCTGGTCGTCCGTGCCGAGCAAATAATCCGAGACGCCGTCCTTGCCCCAGACCGGCGGCAGGAGGCTGTCGGCGATCGACAGCGATGCCGGATCGAACGGATTGTGCGGCGCGATCAGCGGGGCGAGAAGCGCCGCTGCGACGAGCAGCAGCGTGATGATGGCCGAGGCGATCGTCACCGGCGACCTGATGAAAGAATAGAACAAGTCGCTGTCGAGAAAGCGCCGCAGGGCCGAGCGCGGCGGCGCCGGGGCAATATTGGCCTCGCCCACGAGTTCGGTCATGCCTGCGCGCCCCGGATGCGGATGCGCGGATCGACAGCGACGTAGAGCATGTCGACGATGAAATTCACGACCGTGAAGATGACCGCGACCAGCATCAGGTAGGCGGCCATGATCGGAATGTCGACCTGCTGCACCGCCTGAAGGAACAGGAGCCCCATGCCCGGCCACTGGAACACGGTTTCGGTGATGATCGAGAAGGCGAAGATCGAGCCGAGCTGGAGGCCGGTGATGGTGATGACCGGCACCAAAGTGCTCTTGAGCGCATGGCCGAAATTGATGGCGCGACGGGTGAGCCCTCGCGCGCGGGCGAACTTGATGTAATCCGTGCGCAGCACTTCGAGCATCTCGCCGCGCACCAGCCGCATGATCAAGGTCATCTGAAACAGGCCGAGCGTGATTGTCGGCATGATCAGCGATTTCAGCCCCGACACGGTCAGCAGCCCGGTCGTCCAGGAGCCCCAGATCGTCACGACTTCGCCCCGGCCGAAGGACGGCAGAAGCCCAAGATCGACCGAAAAGATGAAAATCAGCAGGATGCCGATCAGGAAGGTCGGCAGCGACACGCCGAGCAGACTGACAGCGAGGAAGGCCCGCGACAGCCAACTCGTCGGATAGAGCCCGGTATAGACGCCCATCGGTACGCCGACGAGAAGCGCGAAAATCGCCGACAGCACGGACAATTCAAGCGTGGCCGGCAGGCGCTCGGCGATGATGTCGGAGACCGGCCGCTTGAACTGGTAGGAGATTCCAAAATTGAAATGCGCCGCGTTGGCGATGAAACGCGCGCCCTGCACGATGACGGGATCGTCGAGGCCCAGTTGCTGGCGCAGTTCGGCGCGCTGCTCCGGCGTCGTGTCCTGGCCGACGAGCTGGTTGATCGGGTCGCCGACGAAGCGGAACAGCGCGAACGAGATCAGCGCCACCACGACGATGACGCCGACCGCCTGCATCAGTCGCCGGATGGCGAACGCAAGCATCGTCTAGGAGTCCTGAAACTGCCGGGCCCGGATCTGCGCGATCCGGGCCCGCATTGGCGCCCCCGCCATTACTTCAGATTGGCCCAGTAGAAGAGGACCTGATCGTCCGCACGCTGGAAGATGTCGAGGTTCTTGCGCTTGCCCCAGACGAGATACTGCTGGTGCAGCGGAATGTGCGAGACGTCGTCGGTCAGGATCTTGAAGGCGTCGTGGATCATCGCGTCGCGCTTCTTCGTGTCCGTCTCGACCACGATCTTGGCCGCAAGCTCGTCGACTTTCTTGTTGCAATAGCCGCCGAGATTGAACGGCCCGCCTGCCCCCTTGGCATCGCGACAGGTCGCAAGGCTGACGAGCACGTTCCAGGAGTCGAACGAGTTCGGCGTCCAGCCGAGCAGGTAGAAGTCGGTGTTGTAGCCGCCCGGCGCCAGCACCTTGGCGAAATATTTCGCTTTCGGCTGAGCCAGGCGGTTCCCCTTGACGCCGATCTGGGCCAGCATGGCCACGACCGTCTC
>JBQCFH010000036.1:0-6989 GCA_051959385.1 Rhizobiaceae bacterium
CATGATCTGCGAAGAATTCCGGCACCTGTGGGCCGGCGTCGAGGAGGCGGATTCGGTCGTGTTCAATCCGCACAAATGGCTCGGCGCCCAGTTCGACTGCTCGGCGCATTTCATAAAAAGCCCGGACGACCTCGTCCGCACGCTGGCCATCCACCCGGAATACCTGAATACGCATGGCCGGGACGGGCTCATCAACTATTCGGAATGGACGGTGCCGCTCGGGCGACGCTTCCGCGGGCTGAAGCTCTGGTTCCTGCTGCGGTTCCACGGGCTCGAAGGGCTGCGGGCCATGATCCGCAACCATGTCGCGTGGAGCGAAAGGCTCGCGGCGCGGCTCGGAGCCGAGCCCGATTTCGAGATCGTGACGGAACCGGTGCTGTCGCTGTTCTCGTTCCGCCATACGCCCTTTGACGAGACGCAAGCGGAAAACCTCGACGCGCACAATCTCGACCTGGCGCGGCAGATCAACGACGACGGCCGGCTCTACCTCACGCAGAGCCGCGTCGACGGAAAGGTCGTGATCCGCTTCCAGGCCGGCCAGTTCGAGACAACCGAGGAGGACGTGAACATGGCATTCGACGTCATCACGGAACTCGCGCGCGGTTCCAGCCCGGCGGACGGCGCCGCCTAGTCAGACGGCCCCTCTGCCGCCGCCGGAAATCGCCTTGAACCACGGCGTCAGATGGAAGGCGCTCATCAGGAGATACATCGGGACCATTCCGCCAATCGGCGAAGCGCCCTCTCCCATCGAGCAGGCCATGTCGGGCGAACCCGACATGGCGGTCATAAGCGCCATCAGCGCGAAGGTAGGGCTGGCGGCGAGGCACAGCCATCTTGCCGCGCCTCGGGCGAAGCCATGCCGGGCAGAGACGTCCGCCGCCGTACCCTGTTCGGGGATCATCCTGCAATCTCCGCGACGGCGGCTGTCGTTTCATACTCGTCATGGCGGCGCCACCAGTGCCGGCCCTCCTCGTTGCGTCCCTTGGGCGCGCGATCGAGCCACTGGTATGCGCCCCACAGGGCATCCAGGCCCCGCGCATAGGTCGAATAGCAGTGATAGACGGTGCCGTCCTCGAGTGCGAAGGCGCTCATGCCCGGCCGGTCGCGGAGGAAAGTCGCTGCATCCGTCCCGCACGTAGCAGCGAAGCAGGCCACAGCATCGCTGCCGCGCTCGCGCATCGGCGTCTCGCTGCGGTAGTTGTATTCGATGCCCTCATCGCGCTGCTGGACTTCGGTAAAGCCGACATTGAAGTCGAAGTTGAAGTCGCCGCCATGCGAGGACGCCCACGGGAAAGCCCATCCCATGCGCTTCTTGTAGGCCTGCAATTTTGCGAGAGGCGCGCGCGACACCGCGGTCAACGTCACGTCGTGGTTTGCCAGATGGACCGCGAAGCCGTTGAAGCCGTCCGCTATCATCGAGCAGGAGGGGCAGCCGGCCGTGTAGTCCGGTCCGAACATGAAATGATAGACCAGAAGCTGGGAGCGGCCATTGAACAGGTCTTTCAAGGTGGCGCTGCCTTCGTCCGTCTCGAAGCGGTATTGCTTGTCGACGCGGACCCACGGCAGGTTCTGCCGCTGTCGCGCCAGTTCGTCGCCCTGCCGGGTCAGTGCCTTTTCCGCCTCCAGGAGGTGCAATCTTGCCTTCAGCCACTCCTCGCGGCTTGCGATGCGATGCATGGTCATGTCGTTCTCCTTCGTTGCCCATCCGGCTTGCCCGCCGATGGCCGTTGCGTAGGTTAGGAGCCGAACGCCGATGGCGAGAGTGACAAGTTTGTCGGGATTCGGATGGACTCGCTGATCACGGCGGCCGCGCGCGCCCTTTCCGCCGGCGATCCGCTCGGCGCGCTGAACTATGTCGCGCTGCGGAACGACCCGCCGGCGCTTGCGCTGAGGGGCATCGCCATGGCGCAGCTCGGCGACTTCCCCCGCGCCAAGGCGCTGGTGAGGGGCGCGGCACGGGCGTTCGGGCCGAGGGAAGCGCTAGCCCGCGCGCGCTGTGTCGTCGCCGAGGCCGAGATCGCGCTCGTTTCGCGCGATCTTTCCTGGCCGACAAAGGCGCTCGACCGGGCCCGGACAACGCTCGAAGCGCATGGCGACAGCCTCAACGCCACCTATTCCCGCTATCTAGACGCGCGCCGGCTCCTTCTGGTGGGCCGCCTCGACGAGGCCGGGAAAAGGCTCGCCGGGCTGGAGCCGGCGCTGTTGCCGCCCGCGCTGGACGCCGCCTGCCAATTGGTCGTCGCCGGGATCGCCATGCGCCGCCTCAAGGCGAAGGAGGCGCGCGCCGCACTTGCCCGGGCCAAACAGGCAGCGGGCCGCTCCGCCATCCCGGCCCTTGCGGCGGAGGTCGAGGCGGCCTCCCTTGTCCTCGATGCGCCGGCGGCGCGTCTGATCGCAGCCGGGAGCGAGAAGATGCTGCTGCTGGACGATGTCGAAGCGTTGCTTTCATCGGAGACGCTGATCGTGGACGGCTGCCGCCTGGCCGTGCGCCAGAGGGCGCAGATCGTTCCACTGGAGAGCCGGCCGGTCCTGCTCGCGCTGGCGCGGGCCCTCGCCGAAGCCTGGCCGGGAGACGTGTCGAGGGAGACGCTGCTTCTCAGCGCCTTCCGGGCGAGACATGCAGACGAATCGCACCGGGCGAGGCTGCGCGTGGAAATCGGGCGGCTGCGCAAGGCGCTCGAGCCGCTCGCCGGAGTGTCGGCGACCGCGCGCGGCTTCCGTCTCGATCCGCGCGGGGCCGGCCGGGTCGTGGTGCTCGCCCGGCCGGTGGAGGAAGCACATGCGGCGGTGCTGGCGCTACTCTCCGACGGCGAATCCTGGTCGAGCACGGCGCTTTCGCTGGCGCTCGGCGTCAGTCAGCGGACGGTGCAGCGTGCGCTGGACGAACTTGCCCAAGAAGGCAAGGTGCGATCCTTCGGGCAGGCGCGGGCGCGGCGCTGGATGACGCCGCCCGTGCCCGGTTTCCCGACAAGCTTGTTACTCCCTGCTCCCGCCGCGATTGGATAGCATCCGCCCATCTCCCAGCGACAGGAGCGCGAGATGAAACATTCGACAGCGGAAATTCTTGAGGAATACGGCCCCTTCGCCGGCGTCGATCAGGTGGGTGGGGTGACCTATGACGGGCATCACATCTGGTTCGCGGGGGGTGCGAAGCTGAACGCGATCGATCCCGCCGACGGCAAGGCGTTCGATTCCATCGACGTTCCGGCGCATGCTGGCACCGCTTTCGACGGCCAATATCTCTTCCAGATCGCCGATAGCCGCATCCAGAAGATCGACCCGAAGAGCGGACGCGTGGTCTCCACCATTCCGGCGCCCGGCAACGGCGGCGACTCCGGCCTCGCCTGGGCGGAGGGATCGCTCTGGGTAGGCGAATACCGCGCGCGCAAGATCCATCAGATCGATCCGGAGACCGGAAAGGTCCTGCGCAGCATCCAATCCAACCGTTTCGTCACCGGCGTCACCTGGGTGGACGGCGAACTCTGGCACGGCACTTGGGAGGACGAGCAGAGCGACATACGCCGCATCGATCCGGACACGGGCGAAACGCTCGAACGGCTCGACATGCCGGCCGGCACGGGCGTCTCGGGACTCGAATCCGACGGCGGCGACCGCTTTTTCTGCGGCGGCGGCAAGAGCGGCAAGGTGAGGGTCGTGCGCCGGCCGAGATAAAGCTTTCAGCAGGCGGCCCGGCGAGAGGACCGGCTGGGGCCCCCCGCGGGTCAGTCGCCGAGAAGCCGCAGGGCGCCGCCCTTGTGGGCGGCGATGTGGTCGGTCTTGTCGCTCTTGATTTCATATTGGGGATCATCGCGCGACGCCCGATGGGTATGGCCCTTGTAGTCGAAATCCTCGGTATGAACGCGAATGATCGTGCCCGAGACGCGGCCTGCCTCCGAGTTCCAGCTCACGTGATCGCCGACCTTGAATGTTCCCGTCATTGCCGCCTCCAGTTAATGCCGCCATTAGAGCCGTTCCGGGGGCAAGCGCCAAGGCCTGTGTCCGATCCGTTGGATTTTCGGCCGATACAACGCCGGAGATCGGAGGTCGGCATCCAGCGCCTATTGTTGCACACGCCCATCAGCCATCGCTAGTCGGCGGGCGCGATCGCGATCCTGTCGCCGTGAGGGGTGCCGAACCAGTATTCGTCGCCAATTCGCAGCGCGGCCGAAGCGGCGCCAAAAGTCGGGCGTCCCGGGTGACGGAAGACTTCCCGGGCCTGCAGCGTCACGGGATCGATCCTCATGACGGAAAACGGACCGGTGCAGAGCTCTGCCGTGCCGGGAGCGCAGGCGAGCAGGTTCGCCACAGTGTCGCGCTGGCCGGCGGCGTAGAGAAAACCATCCCCTCCCCAGCGCAGATTGTCCGTATGGAATCCGGTCTTGAAGACGACGCGCCCTCCTGGCGCGCCGTCGAGTGGCAGCCGCGTCACGGTCTCGTCGCCCGATCCCGCGACGTAGAGTTGCTTGCCGTCGGGGGAGGTTGCGATCCCGTTGTCCGCCGAAATGGTTGCCGCTTCCGGGACTTCCGTCCAGCCCGAGGTGGGCCGCCAGACGAGCACGCCACCGACGGGTTGCCCGGCCGCGAATTTGTCCATTGCCTTCGGGTCATTCGGATCGAGGAAATTGCTCGCCGCAAAAGCGCCGTCGGGGAGCGGCGCCACGCCATTGCCCAGAACGCCGGCAGGATAGATGACGCAACCCACCCAAATCAGGCCTGGCGCGGCGGACCCGGCCTCCAGCTTGAAAACCTCGACGGATTCCCGCTCGCCGTGATGGACGACATAGAGCGTATCTTCCGAACCGGGCCCAATGCGCAAGCCGAGGCCATGCGCCGAGAATTTCGTCTCGTCGGGCGCGCCCGGACAATCGCCGAACGCCTCGGCATCCTGGCGGTAGACCACGTGGCCGGGGAGCAGCGTCTCGACCGTGCGGTCGCGCGTGTTCACGGCGTAGATATGCCCGGCGTCCTTGCCTTCCGCCAGGCCGCTGGCGAGGATCCACGATGTGCCCGGCACCCGGACCAGATCCTCGGCATTGGTCAAGCCGCAGATGAAGGTCAGGCCGTCGGCGGGATCGCAGGCGGCCAGAGCGAAGTGCGATGCCGACAAGGTCAGGGCAAGCGCGAATGGTATGGACAGCTTATGGAAGCACATAGCTCACCTGCCTGCATCCGCGTGTGCGGACTTTCAACCGGCAGTTAAGCAGCTCCCATCGAGCAATTGGAGTGACAAATATGGCGGGATTCGATAGTCGCCTACCGATCCAGCGAGCTCGTCAGTGCCGCTTCACTCCCACTCCATTGTATCCTGGCAAGGTAAAGTATTGAGTTCAGACAGGAACAATCTTCGAACTTTTTGAGACATCGAAGGCGGGCGGGCGATCCAAGTAAGCCAGCACAGCCGTCCAACTAGCCCCTCTTTCGCGTCTCCAGAAAGAACTCCTTCATGCGCGCGGCGGCGGGCGACAACATCAGCTGACGGTTCTGCAGCATCGAGATGTCGCGGCTTATGGTCGGCGCGGTCAGCACGATCGACTTGACGTTGACCGAGGCCGTGAGCTGCTGCGAATTCTCCGGCAGGATGGAGACGCCCAGCCCCTCCGCGATCATGCTGATCGCCGTCGTCGAGAAGCGGACCTCGTATTTCGTCTTCACCTCCACGCCGGACGATCTCAGCGCGTGATCGACCATGTCGCGCAACGGATTATCCTTGGCGAGCCCGATCAGCGTTTCCCCCTCGAGATCGCTCCATCGCGCTTCGGCCTGGCGCGCCAGCCGATGGCCGGCGGGGCATACGAGGGTCAGCCGGTCGCGACCCAGCAGCGTGGTATCGATCTCCGCGTCGTCGCCGGCCAGCGTGCCGATGCCGATGTCCACCTCGTTGCGCTTGAGCGCCGGTCCGATCTCTTCCTCCGGCATGTCCCTGATCTGGACGATGATATCCGGATAGCGCTTGACGAAGCGGGCGATGACCGGCGGGACCAACGTCGCGGCGAGCACGATCGCCGAGGCCACGGTGACGCGGCCGCGCCCCAGCGTGTTCAGTTCATGAATATTGCCGACCGCGATTTCGAGATCGTCCAGGATCTTGCGCGCCTGCGGCAGAAATTCGCGGCCGGCGACCGTCGGGTTCACCATGCGAGTATGCCGGTCGAAGAGCCGCTGCTTGAGCTCCGCTTCGAGCTCCTTCACCAGAATGCTGATGGCCGACTGCGTCAGATTCAGGTGCGCCGCCGCAAGATTGAAACGGCCGAGTTCGGCCACGGCGACGAATGCCTGCAATTGCCTCAGCGTCACGTTCACGCGCGATTGCTCGCCAAACCTGTCGACCTTGTGTTGAGCGGCAGGCAGGGCCTGCCGGGTCAGCTTAGGCGGGAAGTGGCACATTTCGCAATTGTCATATGGACCGGAACTGTTTCGCGGATATTGTGGAAAAGAGCCTCTCGCCGGGACCGAACCGGAGCCAGCTAATGAACCCGGGCCGGTTGGAGGCCGGCCGAGCGCGCCGAAGGCAGCTTTCCCGCCATCAGGAGGCCGATCTCGTCGAGCCGGCTCCGGTCGGGAGGCATCTCGCCGATGATCCGTCCTTCATAGATGACGAGGATGCGGTCGCAGATGGCGAAGAGTTCCTCGAGCTCGGTCGAGATCAGCAAGATGGCCTTGCCCGCCTCCCTCTGTTTCAGCACTTCCTGCATGACGAATTCCATCGCGCCTATATCGATGCCCCGCGTCAACTGGTTGATGAGCAGGAAGTCCGGATGGCGGGCAAGCTCCCGCGCGACGACGAGTTTCTGCTGGTTGCCGCCGGAAAGCGTCTGGATCGGCACGCCGACGTCGCGCGCCTTCACCTTGAAACGCTGCACGAGGTCGCGCGTATGGTCCTCGACGGCGCCGGATTTTATGAGACCGCGCGAGGAAAACGGCGGCCGGTTGTAGCGCTGGAGGATGACGTTCTCGGTCAAGGGCAGCGGCAGCACGATGCCCATCTTGTG
>JBQCFH010000037.1:0-4608 GCA_051959385.1 Rhizobiaceae bacterium
ACCATCACCCAGCATGCCTGTCCCCTTCACCGCTTCATCGGCAAAGCCAGCCGGATTGAGCTCGGCTCCCGTACCCTGGAGATCATGCACACGCCCGGCCATTCGCCCGGATCGCTCTGCGTGCTGGATAGAGCCGCCGGCCTGCTCTTTTCGGCCGACACGGTCCATGACGGCCACATCTACGACGACATTCCGGGCGCCGACCGCCGGGATCTGCTTTTGTCGCACCGGCGTCTTGCCGAGGTCGATTTCGCGTTAGCCTTGCCGGGCCACGGTGCGATCCTCGCGCGTCCTGATTTCCTTGACCGGATCGACCGGTATCGGAGCGAAAACTTCCTTGACCGAAGCGAGTGACAGCCGGCCCGAGCTGGTCCTGATCCATGAGAGCGAGGCGGCATGCCGCAAGCGGCTCGGGGCCGCCGGCTTTGCCGAGCCGCATCTATCCGAGATCACATCCTACCTTGCCCAATCGACCGACATGGAGCCGGAGTTCGGGCGCATCGAAAAGGCATGCGCGGAACGCGGCCTCGCTTTCCGGCCTGTTGCGCTCGACGACGCCTCGGCCGTTCTGCCGGCCTGCGATCCGGCGCGGACGCTGGTCTGGACGCTGACCGACGGCATCGCCTATTTCCGCGGCGGCGTCGCCCCGGCGCTTGCCCGCCTTCATGGGCTGCGCACGGTCGGCGCGGACGATTCCGTCTTTGCGCTTTGCCAAGACAAGTTCCGTTCCGGTAGCGTGCTCGCTGCGCTCGGCCTGCCGGCGCCGGCGGCCGGGCTGGCGCGCAACGGCGGATGGATCGTCTCGCCGCCGCAGTCCGGGAGCGGCTATTTCGTCAAGCCGAACCGGCTCGGCGCCAAGATCGGCATATGGGAGGATTCCCGCTGCGCCACGCCGGAAAAGGCGCTGGAGCTCAGCCGGCGGATATATGCCTCCTACCGGGACGACGCGATCGTTCAACCCTATGTAGAAGGCCGCAACGTCCGCGCGAGCTTTCTGGCCGTCGATCCGTGCGCCGGAATGGAGCGCTTGGGAGTCTTCTTCGTGGAGTCGGGGTCGGACTTCCAGACCATGGCCGACAGCATGAGCCTCTACGGCGACACCGGAACGAAGGCGAGGGAGGACGGCAGCTATTCCGAGCCGCAACTCGCCGCCGTCGCCGACAGGCAGCCCGGCGCCGATCGCGCCATACGCGACATCGCAAGACGGCTCGCCTCGGGACTGGCGCTTGTCGACGTGTTCTCGGTCGATCTGCGCGTCGAGGCCGGCGGCGCGGTCCACCTCATCGAATTCGAGGTATGCCCGGGCCTGCCCTGCTTCGATTTCCGCGCCTATTGCCGACGCGAATGGGGCCTGGAACTGGCTGAAGCGATGGCGGCGACGGCCGCCAACCGGCTTCTCCGCTAATCTATGCTGGCGAAGCAGACCGAGGTCTGTCCCGAATGGACGAAACCAAGCTGCCGCGCCGCGGCCCTCGACAGGTCGAGGATGCGGCCTCTGACATATGGCCCCCGGTCATTGATCGTCACCGTGACGACCTTGCCGTTGCGGCGGTTGGTGACGCGCAGCCGCGTGCCGAAGGGAAGCGAGCGGTGCGCCGCCGTCAAGGCGGCGGGGTTCATGCGTACTCCGGACGCTGTCCGGCTGTGAAGTGCATACCATGAAGCGCGACCGCATTGCGCGGCGGCGGGGACGGTCGTGGCCGCAAACGCGATACCGATCGCGCAGCAGGCCGCGAGAGCCTTTGCTGATTTCATTCCGATAAATGCCCTGGCGTTCGTTGGTTCCGAACCGCCTTTAAGGGAAACGGGCCGGCGAAATGTGACGATCAGGAGACGGTTCCGGGGCAGGGGAACACGGTTAGAGTCGGCGAGTCATATTCTGTCAGACGTTGGCGGGGCTTTCGCCGGAGAAATCCAAGGGCAATCCGGGGCTCTGCCGGCCCCACACGCGAGTGCGGCTCACCAGCCAAAAACGTAGTCGGGCGCGTCGGCGTCTGCACTTTTGCAGCCGCCGACGGATGTGAAGGTTTCGGATGGAACGACTGGCCAGGCGCCGGCAGATAGCCGGATGCGAGCTTATCTCCCGCGGCCGTGGGTCTTTTCGTAGAGCTCGCGGACGATGCCGCTTGCCGACCGTTCGAAAAGGAACGGCAGCAGGGCATGGATTAGCGCCATCGAGCCGGCGAGGAAGAGCTTGCCCGAGAAGCGGCCGGCAAACGCCATGTGCTCGAAATAGGTCTCGTTGACCGAAGCCGGATGATCGCGGAAGAGGCGGGCAAGCGTCGTCATCTTCATATCCCCTTGAAGCCGAGGTTTGAAGGATAGCACCGAGCTTGCCGTTTCCGGTCCCAATCTGTCCTTGAAAATCGTGAGCTATTGGGACATACATCCCACATGAAGCCAGAAATCGACCCGATGGATCGCATGATCCTTGCCGAACTGCAGCGCGACGGCACGCTCTCCGTCGACCAGCTTTCGGAGCGCGTCAGCCTTTCGCGCAACGCTTGCTGGCGGCGCGTAAAGATGATGGAGGAGGCCGGCGTCATCACCGGAAGGGTGGCGCTGGTCGATGCGGAGAAGCTCGGCTTCGGCCTGTCGGTCTTCATCCTCATCCGTACGACGCATCACGAGCCGGATTGGCTGAAGAAATTCCGGGATGCCGTCACGTCGATACCCGAGATCATCGGCGTCTATCGCATGTCGGGCGACCTCGACTATGTGCTGAGGGCGCGCGTGCCCGACGTGAAGGCCTATGACCGGCTCTATCAGCGGCTGATCGCCAAGGTGCCGCTGTCCGATGTCTCGGCCTCCTTCGTCATGGAGGAGATCAAGGAGACGATGGAACTGCCGCGAATATTGCGGTGATAATTTTCGCGGGCGATTGACGGCCGCTCGCCGCGCGGCGATAGGACCGCGCATGAATCCCGCTCCGCTTCTCGGCATCGTCCGCCTCCCGCATTCGCAGGATCTGCCGCTGCCCGCCTATGAATCGGCGGGCGCCGCCGGCATGGATTTGCGCGCCGCCGTGCCGGACGACCGGCCGATCCTGCTTCTGCCGGGCAAGCGCGCGCTGGTCCCGACCGGGCTGGTGCTGGAAATACCGGCCGGCTACGAGGCGCAGGTGCGTCCGCGCTCCGGCCTGGCGCTCAAGCACGGCATCACCTGCCTCAACACGCCTGGCACCATCGACAGCGACTATCGCGGCGAGGTCATGGTGCTCCTCGTCAACCATGGCGACGAGGATTTCGAGATCGGCCGCGGCATGCGCATTGCCCAGCTTGTCGTCGCGCCGGTCGCGCGGGCGGCAATCGAGGAGCGGAGCCTGTCCTCCGCGACCGCGCGCGGCGCCGGCGGTTTCGGCTCGACGGGGACGAAATAGCCGCCGCGCCTGGCTGGCGACCTTGAAGCTTCGTCCGAGGCAATCGTCGGCGCGGTCGGCCAACAGCCGTCACGGCGTGGCAGCAGAAGCGGCCTGGCCCAAGACGAGCATCTTGACAGGAACCAGGCGCCGCGCCGAACTGGCCTCATCGTCCGACAGGACGGGCCGGCGAAGGAGGTGAAAATGGCGGTTGGAGAAGCGGGCGGCTTCCGCAAGCTGCACCAAGGCACGGAAGCCTTCATCATCCCCAACCCATGGGATATCGGCACGGCCAAGTTCCTTACCTCTCTCGGCTTCAAGGCGCTGGCGACCACCAGCGCCGGCTTCGCCTTCTCGCGCGGACTGCCGGACGGCGGCGTCGATTTCGAGACCATGATGGCGCATTGCCGCGAGATCGTCGCCGCGACCGACCTGCCGGTTTCCGCCGACCTCGAGAACGGCAAGGGCGACAGCGCCGACAGCGCCGCCGAGACGATCTTCGCGGCGGAAGCCGCAGGCCTCGCCGGCTGCTCCATCGAGGACGCGACCGGCGACCGCGCCAGGCCGATCTACGATTTCGAGCAGGCGGTCGAGCGCGTGGCGGCGGCGGCCGAGGCGGCGCGCTCGCTGCGGCGCGACTTCGTCTTCACCGCGCGCTGCGAGAATTTCCTCCACGGCCGCGATGATCTCGATGACACGATCAGGCGTCTGCAGGCCTATGAAAAGGCCGGCGCCGATGTGCTCTACGCGCCCGGCATTACCGACATCGCGGTCGTCCGGGCGATCTGTCAGGCGGTATCGCGTCCGGTCAACGTGCTCGCCGTGCCGCAGCTCACGATGGCGCAGCTGAACGAGGCGGGCGTCCGCCGCGTCTCGCTCGGATCGAAGCTGACGAACTACGCCTTCGGCAGTCTCGAGCGGGCATCGCGCGAGATGCTGGACCATGGCACCTTCACCTTCGCCCGCGACGCGACGCCCTACGCGACGCTGCAGAACATGTTTTCGCCGGGATAGGGATGTTGAGCATCACCGTTGTCGACATGCACACCGGCGGCGAGCCGCTCAGGATCGTCACCGGCGGCTATCCGCCGATCCCCAAAGGCACCATTCTCGAAAAGCGCGCTTTCGTGCGCGACAATCTCGACCACCTGCGCAGGATGCTGATCTTCGAGCCGCGCGGCCATCACGACATGTATGGCGCGCTCTTGGTCGAGCCGGACCTGCCCGGCGCCGATCTGGCCGTGCTCTTC
>JBQCFH010000038.1:0-10264 GCA_051959385.1 Rhizobiaceae bacterium
GCGGCATCGCGTTCGGAGAACTATACGCTCGGTCAGACGATCGAACTGTCAATGGATTTGGCGAGGCAATGTTGCCCGGTGGGGGAAGAGAAATCGAACGCCTTGAACCGGCCGGGCGGCGCGGCGGGAATCACATCCGCCCAGGCCGGCGCGATGCAATGATCCGCTCCGCCGCAGCCACACCCGTCAGATAGGCGCCGTGCGCGGTCGAATAGTCGTTCCTCGAACACGCCTCGCCGGCGAAGAAAAGCCGGTCGTCGACGGGTGCGGCCAAGGCTGCGCGGCAATCGGCCTTGCCGGGAAGCGCATAGGAATAGGAGCCTCGGGCATAGGGATCCGCCTTCCACGGATGCATGCCGATCGGCTTTATCCGCCCGGCGAATTCCTTGCCGAAAGCCGCGACCAGTTCGCCGCTGGCGTGGTCGAAGAAGGCGGCTTCCCCGCCCTTCTCCAGTTCGGCGGCGAGGTTGCCGCCGAAATAGGCCTCGATCTGCGGCCGGCCGAACGGACGAAAATGGTAAGCCGCGGCATCGGCGCTGTCCGTGCGGCCCCATAAACGGCTGTCCGCTTCGAACGCCTCGCCGCCGGCCAGCGAGAGGAACAGCTTGTCGGCGAGGCCGAGCGGAAGGCCGGACGCCGCCTCAACCTTGTCCCGGAGGGCGGGAGTGAAGCGGATCGCCTCGCGCGCGATGAGATCGCTCGGCACGGTGACGATTGTCCGATCCGCGCGAAGGGTTCCCTCGCTCGTATGGAGTTCCAGCCGCCTGCCGGCATGGTCGATCGAATGCACCACGCAGCCGAGCCTGACCGGCAGGCCGGCCGCGTGAGCCGCAACGACCGCGCCGTAGCCTTCGACGATCCGCCAGTTGACGCCCGTGTCCCCGTAGCGCGCCAGGTCCCGAAGCGACACGCGATCGAGTTCCGCTCCGCTGTAATAGGTGCTGACGGCATCGAGCATGGCGTTCCAGCGGCTGCCCGGCTCAAGCAGCGAGGAAGCGGCGCGATCCGCTTCGTCCTCCGAAAATCGAGCGATCCGATCGCGGAATTTAAAGAGCGCCTGCTGGAAGCCTGCCTGCGTCAGGGGCGCCGCCCCGGTCGGCGTCGTTCCCCGCGCCCAGGGCGGCGGCGTCCGGTCGATGGTGCGGCCCTGCGCCTCGGCGATCTCAGTCCACGGATTGCAATCGGCCGAATGCAGCCAGCCGCAGCCGAGGTCGATCGGCGTGCCGGCATTGTCGTCGACGGTGAAAGCCCGCCCGCCGAGCCGCGACCGTGCCTCCACGAGAAGAACGGCAATGCCGGCTTCCTGCAGGCGCCGCGCCGCACCGATGCCGGCGGCGCCCGCCCCGACGATTGCCACTTCGATGTCGTTGTCAGCCATTTGCGGACCGGTGCCGATTGCCTGGTGCGCATATTCCCCTTTCGGCACCGCGGGGCAAGCCGTGCTCAGCCGGCGGCCACATGACCGACTTTGAGAAATTCCGTGATCGCCGTCACTTCGCTTTGGTCGATGGCGTGCCCGCCATTGTGCCACGCCATGCTGAGTTCGGCGCCCTGCCGACGGAAATAGTCGCCGAGCCTGTCGGTCAGCGGCGCCGGGCAGATCGGATCGTTGCGGCCCGCCGTGATGAGAAGCCGGGTGCCCTTAAGCCCGGGGTTCGCCGGCGGCTCGAAAGGGATGAGCGGATGCATGAGGATGGCGTCGTCGAACAGGCCGGCTTCCTCGAAGAGGACCGAAGCAAGCATGTTGGCGCCGTTCGAATAGCCGAGCCCGATGGTGCGGGACGGCGAGCGTTCCGCCTTTCGCGCCGACAGGAAGCGGCGCATGTTCGCGGTGCGCAGCGCCAGGTCGGCCATGTCGTAGACGCCCTCGCCGGTACGGCGGAAGAAGCGCGCCGCCCCGTGTTCCAGGACGTCGCCGCGTGGCGACAGGATCGTCGCGTCCGGCATCAGCTGCGCCGCCAGGCCGGCGAACTGGTGCTCGTCGCCGCCGGTGCCGTGGAAGGTCAGGAAAAGCGCGCCGCCCGGCGCGCCCTTCCTTTCGGCATAGACATAGGTGTCGTTCGGCATGCCACTTCCCCTAATCGGCAATCGGCTGGAGATGCCTTTCGAGGAACGCGCGGAGGTGCTCATGCTGCGTCGGCAGCTTCAGCGCCTCGCCGAGATGCGCCCTGTCCTCGTCGCGGTCGAAGCCCGGCTCGTTGGTCGCGATTTCGAAGAGCACGCCGCCCGGCGAGCGGAAATAGACCGACCAGAAATAGTCGCGGTCGATGACCGGCGTCACGCGGTAGCCGGTGTCGGTCAGCGCCGTGCGCACCTCGAGCTGCGCGGCGCGGTCCGGCACGGCGAAGGCGATGTGATGGACCGAGCCCGCGCCCTGCTCGGCCGCGGCCACGTCCGGCATGGTTTCGATGTCGATCCGATTGGCCGCATTGCCGCCTTCGATGCCGAAGCGGGTGACGCCGTCATTCGCCTCGATCTCGCGATAGCCCATGTAGCGCAGGAGCTCGGCCGTGGCGCCGTCGTCGCGCAGCCGGAGCGAAACGGAGTGGAAGCCGCGGATCGCATGATCGGCATCGACTTCTTCCGTCCACGGCGCACGCCGGTCGTCCTTCGTCTCGACCAGGGCGAAGCCGTCGCCGTCCGGCCCGGCGAAGCGCAGGCGCTTCTCGCCGAACCTTTCGTCCTCCTGGAGCCCGTCGGCGCTGCCTGCGAGACGCTTCTTCCAGAATTCGAGCGAGCCGGCGGGGACGGAGAAGGCGGTCGTGCCGACCTCGCCGGTTCCGGGGCGGCCGCGCCCGATCCCGGGAAAGGGGAAATAGGTCATGATCGAGCCCGGCGTCCCGGCTCCGTCGCCATAATAGAGGTGGTAGACCTCAGGAGCGTCGAAATTGACGGTCTTCTTCACGCGGCGCAGACCGAGCGTGTGGGTGAAGAAGGCATTGTTGCGGCCGGCATCGCTGGCGAGCGACGTGACATGATGCAGGCCCTTGATCCCTTCGATCATCGTTCTTCTCCTCTTGATCGCCGGACGGGACCCGGCGCTTCGATGAGGCAGAGTTAATCAACCGAAACACGGGCAGAAGAGGCGGTTTCCGGGACTGACTGTTCAGCCTAGCACAAAGAAGGCGTCGGGTATCGAGCCGCGGTCCCGACCGGAGGGAGCACTTTATCGGGCTTGGCCCGCATGCCGCAGCGGCCGGCCCGAGGGCGCGCGCGCCGGGGCCGGCTGCGGCGCCGCAAGGAGCGCTGCCGCATAGTAGAGCAGGAACGACCCGACGGCGTAGGGATAGATCACGTCCACTTCGACGAACGACCGCAACAGGAGCATGATCATGAGACCCAGCATGATGGGCGCCGTAACGTCGTCCCGGTTGCCGAGGAACCGGATCAAATGGCCGGCCGTGGTCCTGACCAGGACGGCCGCCAGGAGAAACATGCCGACGACGCCGAGTTCGACCAGGGTCTCGATATAGGTGTTGTGGAAGTGGAACCCGGTCCGCGTGTCGATGTAGAATTCGGCCCATAGCCGCTCGGCGTCGGGAAAACCCTCCACCCAGTAGGCCTGATAGCCGACGCCGAGAAGCGGCGCATGCGTCGCCGCGGCCAGGCCCTGCGACCAGAGATAGGTGCGTCCGGTAAGCGTCGCGTTCTTGCCGAAGGCGGCGAGCAGCAGGTCGAATCCGCCGAAGGCGAGCGCGCATGCGATCGCGGCGACGCCGAGCGAGGCCCCGAGCACCGCCAGCGTCTTTCGCGTCGGCGCGGCGAAAGAAGCGAGCGCGACGAATCCCGCCAAGGCGATCAGGGCCGCGATCGTCGTGATGAGCGCGGTCGCGGAATGCGCGGCGATCAATGCGTATCCGGCGAAGCCGCCGCACAGTAGCGCCGGGCCGCGCCAGAGCCACCGTTCGCGCAGCACGAAAAGGCTGGCGAAGGCGAAATAAATCCCGACCGAGGCGAAGAAGCCGAGCTGGTTCTTCGAGGAAAAGGCGCCGACGAAACTGTAGTCGCCATCGAAGGGATCGTACTGGTAGTTGCCGAAAGCTAGTGAATAGAGGACGACGAGGATGATGCCCGAAAGCGTTCCCCGCGTCAGCGTGCGGACGCCGATCGTGCGCGCGGCAATGAAGGCGCAAACGATGTGCGTGGCGTACTGGATCGCGGCGCGCGCGCTCACCCCCGGCGCTTGCGACCAGAAAATCGACAGGCAAGCCAGCAGGGCAAAAGCGAGGATCCAGTAGTAGCGGAGATAATTTCCGAGCACACGCCGATAGTCGATCAGGATGAGCGGCAGCCAGATCGCGTAGTAGATCAATATCGGCGCCTTGCCGAATAGCGTCGAGTAGGCGAAGACGAACAGCGATATCGTGATCGCCACGAAGCCGTAGACGGTGCTCCTTTCCGGATCGATCAGGAGGGCCTTGGCGATCTTCATGCTTTTCCGTTGCCGGTCGTTATAAAACCCGACTTGACCGGCGGAGCGCGCGGCCTGCCGCCCGGACCTGCTAGTTGGAGTTCACGGTGGCCGGCAGCGTCATCTCGGCCTTGACCACGTCTCCCGGGAGAACCGGGGTGTTTTCGTCGGCGTGCAGTTCCTCGGTCTTGCCGTCGGTTTCGCGCACGATCGAATAGATGATGGTCGGCGCCGCGGCGGGCTGCGCGGCCGAGGCCGCGAGTGTGGGATCGTTGCGCGCGGCTTCCGTCATCAGGTCCCGATACATCTGCATCTTCAGTTCGACCGCCTGAAGATCGGCTTCGGTCTGTTGGCGCGTCTGTGCGATCTCCGAGATGCGGTCGTTGCGCAGGGTGGTCGCATCCTGGTCGGCCTTGCTGATGGCCTGCTTGGCCTGAAGCGACGCCGTCTCGAGGTCCAGTATCTTGCCCTCGAGTTCCGCCGTCTTCTCTTCCAGGGCCAGCACCCGCTGGTTGACCGCCAGGCCATGCTGCGCAAGATTGCCGACGCTCTCCAGATCCTTCTTGGAAAGCTCGACCTGCCGCTGCTGCGTCTCCATCTTCTGCTCCAGCGAAGAGACTTCGTTCTGCAACAGCTTCTTGAGGTCGGCGAGGGCCTTCAACTCGGTGTCGAGCTTCTTCTGCCGGGCCTCCATGAAGGCGGTCTCATTCTCGATGAGCTTCCGCCCCTGGGCGCTGTCCTGGAGTTCCTTGGGGAAATCGATCTTGTCCTGTCCCGAGGCCTCCGCGATCAGCCGGGCCCGCGCCGCCAGAAGCCCCAGCCGCTGCGACGCCAGCACCTGGTAGTTGCCGCGCGCGTCAATGAAGTCGCGCTCGAACCGCTGGCCGGAATCGAGCGAGTGGCGCATGCCGCCGGCAAGACTGACCGCCTTCAGCACAGTCAAGCCGGGCAGGTAGGGGTATTTCCCCGGCGTCTGCACGTCGCCCGAGACAAAGAAAGGCCGGAATTCCGCCACCTCGACCGAAGCGTCCGGGCGGTCGAGGAGGCCGAATTTCTGCTGCAAGGCCTTGCCGATGCTGTCGGCAACGTCGGAAGTCGTCTTGCCCTTCACGGCCATCTCGCCCACGAAGGGCAAGGAGATGGTGCCGGCGGGGCTCACCGTGTACTCGCCGTTTATGGAGGCCCAATCGCGCACCGCCGCCTGCGCCGTCTGCCACTCCGCGACCCTAATCTGAAGCTTGTCCAGGACGCCCAGCTGGTATTCGGCGGCGCCCGCGACCGCGACATGCGCCATCAACAGGAGGATCGGCGCTGCAACCGCGAAGAAGAGCCGCAGGAACGGCCTGCGCCAGCGTCGTTCGCTATCGGAGGTTTGCATCGAGGCGTGCCCCTTTCCTGACCGGTTGGCCGCGACGGCTTGCCATGTCATCTCCCTCAATAGCTGCCGCGCGAGGACAGGACGGCCGGGAACGTCTTGACGATGATCACAAGGTCGAAGGCGAAGGACCAGTTCTCGGCATAGTGCCGGTCGAAGGCGACGCGGGCGCTGTAGGACACGTCGTTACGGCCGCTGATCTGCCAAAGCCCGGTCAGGCCCGGCCGCGATTTCAGGTAGCATTCGACCGCCGCCCCGTAGAGCTCCAGCTCGTCTTCGACCACCGGACGCGGGCCGACAAAGCTCATTTCGCCACGCAGGATGTTGATCAGCTGCGGCAGCTCATCGAGGCTGAGCTTCCGCAGCACCGATCCGACGGGCGTGATGCGCGGATCGTTCTGGAGCTTGCGGGTCGCAAGCCATTCCTGCCTGAGCTGCGGATTGCGCTCCAGATACGCCGCAAGGATCTCATCGCCGTTTTCGGCCATGGTGCGGAATTTCAGGCACAGGAAGCTGTTGCCGTCGCGGCCGACGCGGCGATGGCCATAGAAAATCCTGCCGCCGTCGGAGAGCTTTACCAGCAAGGCGAGCATCAGCAGCAGGGGACTCAGCGCAACCAGCCCGATTGCCGCGACCACGACGTCGAACCCACGTTTACACAGACCCCCGATCGGACGATGCCGTTCGGCCCGGAAGAACAGATTGGCAGATCTGGCGGCGTTCCGCATTCGCAGCTCCAAAATCGATGATTTAGGTCGATGTTGCACTGCAATATCGCAGCCCAGCACGACAACGCCGCCCGCGGCCTGTCAATTGAGGAGCAAAGGGCTGAAAAGTAGGGCGTTCTCCTTCATAATTTGTAACGACTTGTCATAAACTGCGCGAGATGCAGTCAGCCTATGGGTCTATAGGCCTAAGTCGTTGAGATGAGGCGCTTTGTAGGCATGTAATCTCTTCAAAGATTCAAATCGAATTGTCATCGATACCGAATATATTTTTCCAACGGCAGGAACAATATTTGGAGATATTTTAAGCGGGGCAATCTATCGGATATTTTCCCCTCTGTGCTGCTGCAGTGCAGCGCCGACATCCGGCGTAAGGCAGCCGGCAACGCCCCGCGGGCAGAATCGGCAAGCTTTGTTGCGCCCCACATTACTGTCCAATATAGTGGGGCAAAGGAATGCACTGGCGCATAGTCGGACGGGAGGGACTCCGCCAAGAATTGCGGATCCGTTCATGCGACAGGAACATGGTTCGCCCATGGGGCGGGAGGCGTTTTTCTCGTGATTTCGACCAATCGACCGCCCGCGGGCGATGCAGGGGCATAGCAATGTCCTTCCTGCTTTTTCTTCGCGGCCTGATCGGTGTCCTGCTGGCGTTTGCCATCGTCACCTATCTGATGACGCAATCGCTGTGGACGACCTTCGTCCACACGGTGATCTGCGGCGTGCTCATCCAGATAGGATATTTCGTCGCGGTCCTCTTCCTGGTCCGACGCGCGGCGCGCAACAGCGGCGGCAAGCTCCCCGCCGAGGAAGAGAGCGCCGGCCCGAAGGCGCTGGCACGTGAAGAACCGTCCCTCGGCCGGAGTGCCGGGGTGCCCCGCGTTCCCCGCTCGAAACATCCGTAAGCCGCTCCTTCGGCCGACGGCCATGAAATCGCCTTCCCCGGCGGCTTAGCGTTCGGCACCGACAGGTCGAGGCCGCCTCTCCGGCGCGGCCGCCGAATCCCTCGATGATCGATGACCTCTTCAGCCGAGATCTGCGTCGTGATCGCCGCCAAGGACGCCGCCTCCACGATCGGACGCGCGGTCCGTTCGGCATTGGCCGAGCCGGAGGTGGCGGAGGTCATGGTGGTGGACGACGGCTCGTCCGACCGAACGGCGGAAGCGGCGCTCGCGGCGGATGACGGCACGGGACGCCTCGCCGTCCGGAGCCTCGACCGGAACAGGGGTCCCGCCTTCGCCCGCAACCATGCCATGGATTGTTCGGCAGCGCCCTTCATTGCCGTCCTGGACGCGGACGATTTCTTCATGCCCGGCCGCTTTGCCCGGTTGCTGGCCGAGCAGGACTGGGACCTGATCGCGGACAACATCGTCTTCGTCGACCAGCGAGACGCCGCGGCCGAACCGGACGCCGTGGAATTCGCGGCCGCGCCCCGCTTTCTGAACCTGGCAGAGTTCGTCGACGGCAACATTTCCCAACGAGGGGTCCGGCGCGGGGAAATGGGCTTCCTCAAACCGGTGATGCGCCGCGCCTTCCTCGAACGAAACCGGCTCCGCTACCGGGAGGATCTCAGGCTCGGCGAGGACTACGATCTCTACGTGCGCGCGCTGGCGCGCGGGGGACGCTACAAGATCGTCCACAGCTGCGGATACGGCGCGGTGGTGCGTCCCGATTCGCTGAGCGGCCGGCACCGGACGGAGGATTTGCGGCGTCTTTACGAAGCGGACCTCGCCATCCTGCAATCGGAGACGCTGGACGGCGAAGCGAAAGCGGCCATCGCCCGTCATGCGAGCGAGATCGCCGCGCGGCATGCGCTGCGCGGCTTCCTGGACGTCAAGGCGAGCGCCGGCATGGCGGCGGCCGGCATCCATGCGCTGGCCCGGCCGCGGGCGCTTCCCGCGATCATGGGCGGGATTCTCCGCGACAAGTTGGACGCTTTCGCAGCGCGTGTTTCGCCGGGCACGCCTCCGGCGGGGCCGCGCTACCTGCTGGCCGCTTCGCCAGTCGACCGCGTGGAAAGGTCCTAGCCGGATTTCGTTATCCGCCTCCCGGGCCGATCCTCGATATTCGCCCAAGATTTCAGGGGCATGGCCCGATCGCGGTTCCCGGCCGCGCCGCAGCGTCTAACAGGACACTACAAAATGTTACCGGCCGCCGGCGGGCAAATGCTGCGCTGCGCCACATTATTGCGAACTTCAGGATCGATTGACGCGGGCCGATTGTTTCGAGCGCCGTCCTGATTCCGCCTTCGCCTCGAGCGCGAAGGCCAAGGGTCATGCGGTCTGAGGGCGCGGCTGGAGGAGCCGCGTCGTCTTGACGGGAAAGAGCTGCGTGGGAGGCGCGGCTTCAACAAGGGAGCCGCCTGATGACGGCAAGCCTCGACAAACGCGTGCGGAAGAAGCTCGGCACATTCGCAATATCGCTCGCTGCGGGCGCCGCGGTCCTATCGACCCTGGCCCTCCCGGAGCCTTCCTTGGCCCAGTCGGCAGCCAAACCGCCCAAGGCCGCCACCGGACAGTCCTTCGTCGACGATTTCGACAGGCTGGACATGAAACGCTGGTACATTTCGGACGGCTGGAACAACGGCAAGCATCAGAACTGCACCTGGTCCAGGAAGCAGGTGTCGCAGGCTAACGGCAAGCTGACGCTGGAATTCGCCAAGCGCACGCTGAAGGACAGGGACCACGTCTGCGCCGAAATCCAGACCAAGACGCGTTTCGGCTACGGAACGTACGAAATCCGCATGAAGGCTGCGGCCGGGTCCGGCCTGAACACCGGGTTCTTCACCTATATCGGTTCGGCGGACAAGCAGCCGCACGACGAGATCGACTTCGAGGTTCTCGGCAAGAATCCCTCCAAGGTGCAGCTGAACCAGTTCGTCGACGGAAAGAATGTCGGCGCGCAGAAGCTGGTGCCGGTCGCCGGCGGCGCCGACCAGGATTTCCACGACTACGCCTTCGTGTGGGAGAAGGACCGCATCCGCTGGTACGTCGATGGCAAGCAGATGGGCGAGGCGACCGACCCGGCGAAAATCCCGACCCATCCGTCGAAAATCTTCATCAGCCTCTGGGGCAGCGACACGCTGACGTCGTGGATGGGACCGTTCAGGGATTTCGACGGGCCGGTCAAAGCCGTTGTCGACCGCGTCGCCTTTACGGCGCTCGGCGACAAATGCCAGTTCCAGGAATCCGTGGTCTGCAAGCTGCAGTAGTCCCGGGAGGGAACTTCTCATGCTCCGCGTGCTCTATTTCGTGCATGACCTGTCCGATCCGGCCGTGCGGCGCCGGGTGAGGATGCTCGAGGCCGGCGGCGCAGGGGTGACGCTGGCCGGCTTCCGCCGCGCGCCTGAAATTCCGCCGGAACTGAAGCGGCTGTCGCCGGTCGATCTCGGCCGCACGCGCGACGGCAGGTTCGCGCAGCGCCTGGCGGCGGTCGCGGCGGCCGCCCTGTTGCTCGGCGCAAAGCTTCGCGGCGTTGCGGAGCCGGACGTGATCATCGGCCGCAATCTCGAAATGCTCGCGCTCGCCGTGCGCGCGCGGGCGCTGTTCGGCAGGCGGGCTCCGGTGGTCTACGAATGCCTCGACATCCACCGCCTGCTTCTCGGACATAATTCCCTGTCGCAGGCCATGCGCGGCGCGGAGCGCCTTTTCGGCCGCGAAGCCGCGCTTCTCGTGACCAGCTCGCCGGCCTTTGTCCGCGACTATTTCCGGCGGTTCGGCCAGATCGGCGCGCCGGTGGCGCTGTTGCCCAATA
>JBQCFH010000039.1:0-12598 GCA_051959385.1 Rhizobiaceae bacterium
ACTCCCCGCCGCCGGATGTGCCAGCCTGCCCCTCCTTCCAACCCGTCAGGCGGCGGCTGGACGGCGGCCGGCGGCTGTCGCGAGCTCGCGAATGCCCGGCTCGATGTGTTGCAGGGCGATCGAGGAAATGCCAAGGCGCATGAACTGCGTGTGCCTCTCGCCGCGGGCGAAGAAGCGCTTGCCCGGCTCGATGACAACGCTGCGGGCGGCGGCGGTTTCGGCGAGCCTGCAGGTATCCATTCCCTGGGGTCCTTCGAGCCAGACCGAGGCGCCGCCGGCGGAATCGGTCGCGCGCCATTCCGGCAGGAAGGCGTTGACCGCCTGGATCAGCCGCCGCCGGCGCTCGCCGAAGGCTGCCGACAGGCGGCGGACCAGCGCCTCGTGATGGCCGAGCGACAGGAACAGCGCGACGGCGCGCTGGTTGTTGGCCGGCGGGTGGCGGAGCATGAAGCGCCTGAGCGCCCTCAGTTCCGCGATCAGATCGGAAGGCGCGACGATGTAGCCGATGCGCAGGCCCGGCGCGAGCGTCTTCGACATGGAGCCGACATAGATGACGCGGCCGCTGCGATCGAGGCTTTTCAGGGCCTGCTGGGGCGCATCGTCGAGCAATTGGCTGTCATAGCCGTCCTCGATGATGATCTGGTTGCGCTCGACCGCATCGGCGAGAAGCTGCTGCCGGCGTCGGGCGCTGAGCGGCACCATGGTCGGGCAATGGTGACTGGGCGTGACGAAGACGAAGCCGGCATCGGACGGGACCTCGTCCGCGACGATGCCCTCCGCATCGACCCGCACCGGCGCGGTCTCGGCGCCGGCAAGGTTGAAGATCGAGCGTGCGTCCGGGTAGCCCGGGTCCTCCATGGCGACCTTTGAGCCCTTGGTCATCAGGAGCGTCGCCAGCATGTAAAGCGCGTTCTGCGCGCCGAGCGTGACGATGATCTCGTCGGGGTTGGCGAAGATGCCGCGGCGCGGCAGGAGCCGGGCCTGGATCTGCTCGATCAGGAGCGGATCGTCGCGGTCGACCATGTCCGCCGCCCAGTTGCGGATTTCGAGCACGGCGAGCGCCATGCGGTTGCACTCGCGCCATTCCGCGGTGGGAAACAGCGCCGGATCGAACTGTCCGTAGACGAAGGGATAGGAATATTTGATCCAGTTCACTTGGCTCGAGGGCGACTGGAGCTCCGTCGCCGGCACCTGACGCCTGGCCTTCCAGTCGATCGTGTCGCCCTCGCCCAGCTGCCGCTGCGACGGCTTGGCCGGCGAGGTCAGCACTTCCGGATTGACGAAATGGCCGCGGCGCTCGCGCGCAATCAAAAAGCCCTGATCGACAAGCTGCTGGAACGCCAGCACGACGGTGCCGCGCGCGACCCCCAGCTTCTCGGCCAGAATCCGGCATGACGGCAGCGGCATGGAGGCGGCGATCTGGCGATCGAGGATCGCGGCGACGATGGCCTGGCGGATCTGCGCCTGCAGCGTCTGGCCGGAATCGGTCGAGATCCGGAACAGGCCGGACCATATGGCGGCGTCGTTTCTTGTCGGCATGAGAGCCTCCTTTCGGCCGGACACTAGTCCTGGTCCGATCAGTCATCAAGACTGGCACAAGGATTTGCTCCACGCTTTTTGAGGATTGTGCATCCTTTTGGGCCAGAGGAGACGCTTTCCGTCCCGAGTTCGCCGCACTATTGTCCTGCGCGTGGCGCGCCCCGACCTGCGTCATGTCCGAAAGGCGAGGCATTCCTTTTCCCGGGAGCAGCAATTGGCCAACGCTTCATTCCACGCGGCGCTTGCCGCGCTCCGCGACCACCGGAAAACCGCGGCGCCGAAGAACATGCGCGCCGCCTTCGCCGCCGATCCGGACAGGTTCGGGAAATTCTCGCTGACGCTCGACGACCTGCTGCTCGACTGGTCGAAATGTGCGGTAACGCCGGAAACGATGGAGCTATTGCGGAATGTGGCTGTCGCGGCGAAGGTCGAGGAGCGGCGAGCGGCCATGTTCGCCGGCGAGCACATCAACATCACCGAGGACCGCGCCGTCCTTCATACGGCGCTGCGCAACACGAGCGACAGGCCCGTGATGACGGACGGCAAGGACGTGATGCCGGAAGTCCGTTCCGTGCTCGCCGCCATGGGCGAGTTCGCCGACGGCATCCGCGACGGCGGCATCAAAGGCGCGACCGGCAAGAAGATCACGGACGTCGTCAATATCGGCATCGGCGGCTCGGATCTCGGCCCCGCCATGGCGACGCTGGCGCTGTCGCCCTATCACGACGGTCCGCGCGCGCATTTCGTCTCCAATGTCGACGGCGCCCATATCGCCGATACGCTCGAGGGCCTCTCCGCCGAGACGACGCTCTTCATCATCGCCTCCAAGACCTTCACGACGATAGAGACGATGACCAACGCCAAGACGGCGCGCAAATGGGTGGCCGACAAGCTCGGGCCGGCATCGGTCGAGCATCATTTCGCCGCCGTCTCCACCGCGCTCGACAAGGTCGCCGAATTCGGCATCCGGAAGGAGCGCGTGTTCGGCTTCTGGGACTGGGTGGGCGGACGCTATTCGCTGTGGTCGGCGATCGGCCTGCCGATCATGATCGCGATCGGACCGGAGCGGTTCCGTTCCTTCCTCTCCGGCGCGCATGCGATGGACGAACACTTCCGCTCGGCGCCCATGCTGGAGAATCTTCCCTTCGTGCTCGGGCTCGTCGGCTTCTGGAACCGCGTCGTCTGCGAATATCCATCGCGCGCAGTCACTCCGTACGACCAGCGGCTCGCCCGGCTGCCGGCCTATCTGCAACAGCTCGACATGGAATCGAACGGCAAGCACGTGACGCTGGAAGGCTTGGAGGCGGAAACGCCGACCGGGCCGCTCGTCTGGGGCGAGCCCGGCACCAACGGCCAGCACGCCTTCTTCCAGCTCCTGCATCAGGGCACCGACATCATCCCGGTCGAGTTCATGGCGGCGGCGGAAGGCCACGAGCCCGAGCTGAAGCATCATCACGACCTGCTGCTCGCCAACTGCCTGGCGCAGTCGGAAGCCCTGATGCGCGGCCGCACGCTGGAAGAGGCGACGCAGCAGATGCTCGGCAAGGGCATGGACGCCGAGGCAGTCGACAGGATCGCGCCGCATCGCGTCTTCGTCGGCAACCGGCCCTCCATCACCATCCTCTACCGCAAGCTCGATCCCTATTCGCTTGGCCGGCTCATCGCGCTTTACGAGCACCGGGTCTTCGTCGAGGGCGCGCTGTTCGACATCAATTCCTTCGACCAGTGGGGCGTCGAACTCGGCAAGGAACTGGCGACGGAGCTGCTGCCGGTGGTGGAAGGCAAGAAGAGCGCGGCGGACAAGGATTCCTCGACCGCCGGGCTCGTCGCCAGGATCGCCGAGCTCCGGAAGGCAGGCTGACCGGCGTGGCGAGCATCAAGGGAATCCTGTTCGACAAGGACGGCACGCTGATCGACTTCGACCGCACCTGGTTCGGGGTGGCCGACCTGATGGCGCTGAAGGCGGCGAACGGCTCGCGCAGCCGCGCCGACCACCTGCTCATCGAGGCAGGCTACGATTTCGGCGCCCGGCGCTTCAAGGCGGACTCGGTGTTCGCAGCAGGCACCAACGCCGATCTGATCGCGCTCTGGTATCCCGGCCAGTCGCCGTCGGAGCGGCAGTCGACCATCGAGGAATACGACCGTTTCGTCGGGGAAAACGCCTCGGCGAAACCCTACGGCCTGCCCGGCGTGAAGGACACGATCGAAAAGCTGCATCGCCAGGGCTACAGGATGGGCGTGGCCACCAACGACTCGACGCGGGGCGCGGAACAGACGCTCGCCGCGCTCGGCATGTCGCAACTCTTCGACGCGGCCTACGGCTATGACGCGGTCGCCAATCCGAAGCCGGCGCCGGATACGGTTCGCGCCTTTTGCGATCTCACCGGTTACAAGCCTGCCGAAGTTGCGATGGTGGGCGACAACCGGCACGACATGGAGATGGCGCGCGCGGCCGGCGTCGGCCTGGCGATCGGCGTCTTAAGCGGCAACGGCACGCGCGAGACGCTCTCGCCGCTTGCCGACATCCTCATCGGCTCGGTCGCCGATCTGCCGGGTCTTCTCTCCGGCCGATAGCGGCTATTGCCCGAACCCTTCGTGGTTCAGGAGAAAGATGCGTTCGGCGGGCGTGCTCTCGCGCCCCAACACCTTGTTGCGGTGGGGAAAGCGCCCGAACTTGCCGACGATGTCGCGGTGCTCGATGGCGTATTTCTCGTTCTTGCCGGCATCCTGTTCACGGAAGAGCGCCACCGAGCGCTCCTGATCGGCCATGATCTCGCTATGCATGAAGGGCATATAGAGGAACTGCTTCTCGGCCTCGCTCAGCTTTTCGTCCAGCTTCCTTGCCAGCGCCTTGCGGGCGATGTCGATGGCGAGGTCGTCGGTAGCGAAGGCCTCCGCCCTGCCGCGGAACATGTTGCGCGGAAACTGGTCGAGCGCGATCACTGCGGCAAGCGCGGCGCGCGGCTCCTCGAACGCGGCCGGCGGGACCTTCGTGCGGATTTCGCGGTAGAGCGGCTCGAAACGGGCGCTGATCTTCGCGTCGGTCGCGTCCTTCCTGGTGAACCAGTCGTCCTCCGAAAGTTCGCCGAACCAGAAGGACAGGATGTCCTCAACCCAGTTTTCCTGCATCGTCGTCCTTGCTCCGCCGCCTGCGGATGTGCCGCGCCGGCCGGACCTCCGGGTCTATTCGCCGGGAGTTCCCATGGCTTCCGAACGGTGCTTATATGGAATTCCGCGCACCGGACAAGCAGCCGGGCGACAATGATGAATGGGAGCTCTCAATGAAAAAAGTGGGATTCATGGCGGCGCTGCTTGCCGCGACGCTTCTGAGCGGCGCGGCAAGCGCCAAGACGCTGGTCTATTGCTCGGAAGGATCGCCCGAGGGCTTCGACCCGGGTCTCTACACGGCGGGAACGACCTTCGACGCCTCGTCCAAGCCCGTCTACAATCGCCTGGTCGAGTTCAAGCGCGGCACGACCGAGGTCGTTCCCGGGCTGGCGGAAAAGTGGGACGTTTCCGACGACGGCCTGCAGTACACGTTCCACCTGCGCAAGGGCGTGAAGTTTCAGACCACGGAATTCTTCAAGCCGACCCGCGACCTCAATGCGGATGACGTGATCTTCTCCTTCGAGCGCATGCTCGACAAGAAGAACCCCTGGTACAATTACGCCGGCGGCCAGTGGGAATATTTCGACGCGATGTCGATGCCCTCGCTTATCAAGAACATCGAAAAGGTCGACGACCTGACCGTAAAATTCACCCTCAACCATCCGGAAGCGCCCTTCATCGCCAACATGGCCATGGATTTCGCCTCCGTCATGTCGAAGGAATATGCCGACAAGCTCGACAAGGACGGCCACAAGGAACTTCTGAACCAGCAGCCGCTGGGAACCGGCCCCTTCCAGTTCGTCGGCTACCAGAAGGATGCGGTGATCCGCTACAAGGCCAATCCCGACTATTGGGGCGGCAAGCAGGCGATCGACGACCTCGTCTTCGCCATCACCACTGACGCGGGCGTGCGCTACCAGAAGCTGCAGGCGGGCGAATGCCAGGTCATGGCCTATCCCGCGCCGGCCGACGTCGCGGCGATGAAGAAGAACGACAAGCTGACGGTGATGGAGCAGAACGGCCTCAACGTGGCGTATATGTCGTACAACACCACGCAGAAGCCCTTCGACAACGTCAAGGTCCGCAAGGCGCTCAACATGGCCGTCAACAAGAAGGCCATCATCGACGCGGTCTACCAGGGCTCCGGCACGGCGGCGGTCAACCCCATCCCGCCGACCATGTGGGGCTACAACAAGGACGTGAAGGACGATCCATACGATCCGGACGCGGCCAAGAAGATGCTGGAGGAAGCCGGCGTCAAGGACCTGCACATGAAGATCTGGGCTATGCCGGTGCAGCGGCCCTATATGCCCAACGCACGCCGCACCGCGGAACTGATCCAGGCGGATTTCGCCAAGGTCGGCGTCAAGGCGGATATCGTCACCTATGAATGGGGCGAATACCTCAAGCGCGCCGGCCAGAAAGATCATGACGGGGCCGTCATCCTCGGCTGGACCGGGGACAATGGCGACCCGGACAACTTCATGGCGACCCTGCTCGGCTGCGACGGCGTCGGCACGTCGAACAACACGGCCGAATTCTGCTACAAGCCCTACGAGGACCTGATCCAGAAGGCCAAGAGGGTTTCCGACCAGGCCGAACGCGCCAAGCTCTACGAGCAGGCCGAGGTGATCTTCAAGGAGCAGGCGCCCTGGCTGACCATCGCGCACTCGGTCGTTTTCATGCCGATGCTGAAGTCGGTCAAGAACTACAAGATGGACCCGCTCGGTTCGCACCGTTTCGACGGCGTCGACATCGCCGAGTAAGCTCGGAAACGCCCGTGCCGACAAAGCGCACGCCATGCCTTCCCGCCTTCGGGCGGGAAGGCAGCGGCCGGCACGTCGTTCTCTTTTGAAGAAGCAGGATGCTCCGCTTTATCCTGGTCAAGATCGGCTTGCTCATCCCCACCTTCATCGGTGTGGCGATCGCGGCCTTCGGCTTTGTCCGGCTGCTGCCCGGCGACCCGGTGCTGCTGCTGGCCGGAGAGCATGGAGTCAGCCCGGAGCGGCATGCGGAACTGATGCACCAGTACGGCTTCGACCGGCCGATGTGGCTGCAGTTCCTCGACTTCATCGGGCATGTCCTGCAGGGAGACCTCGGCGTCTCGATCGCCACGAAGCGGCCGGTGATCAGCGAGTTCATGACGCTGTTCCCGGCGACGCTGGAGCTTTCGATCTGCGCCATCATCTTCGCCGTCGTGCTCGGCATTCCCGCCGGCATCCTGGCAGCGACGAAGCGAGGATCGTGGGCCGACCAGACGATCATGGGCACAGCGCTCGTCGGCTATTCCATGCCGATCTTCTGGTGGGGGCTGCTGCTCATCATCCTCTTCTCCGGCATCCTGCACTGGACGCCCGTCTCCGGACGCATCTCGCTCATGTATTTCTTTCCGCCGGTGACGGGCTTCATGCTGATCGACAGTCTGCTTTCCGGACAGAAGGGGGCATTCGCATCCGCCGTTTCGCACCTGATCCTGCCAACCGTCGTGCTCGGCACAATTCCGCTGGCGGTAATCGCGCGGCAGACGCGCTCGGCCATGCTCGAAGTGCTCGGCGAAGACTATGTACGCACGGCCCGCGCCAAGGGGCTTTCGCCCACCCGCGTGGTCTCGGTGCATGCGCTGCGCAACGCGCTCATTCCCGTCATCACGACGATCGGGCTGCAGATAGGCGTGCTGATGGCCGGCGCTATCCTCACCGAAACCATCTTCTCCTGGCCCGGCGTCGGCAAGTGGATGGTCGACTCGATCTTCCGCCGCGACTACCCGGCCGTGCAGGGCGGGCTGCTCCTGATCGCGATCATCGTCATGATCGTGAACCTGATCGTCGATCTGCTCTATGGCCTGGTGAATCCCAGGGTCAGGCACGGCAGGTGAACCGATGAGCGCGACCGCCGAACCTGTCCAGACGGATACGCGCCGAACCGGGCGCCTGGCGCTCCTGACCGAGTTCTGGGCCTATTTCAGCGAGAACCGCGGCGCCGTCATCGGGCTCGTTTTCTTCGTGTTCATCTGTCTCGTCGCCATCTTCGCGGGTTTCATCGCGCCGCACGGGCCCGACGACCAGTTCCGCGACGCACTCCTGAAGCCGCCGGTTTTCCAGGGGGGCGGCGATTGGCGCTTCCTGCTCGGCACCGATCCGGTCGGGCGCGACGTGCTGTCGCGCATCATCTTCGGCAGCCGCTACTCGCTCTTCGTCGGCTGCGTGGTGGTTTCGGTGGCGCTCGTAGTCGGCATCCTGGTCGGGCTGGTTGCCGGTTTCCTCGGCGGCTGGGTCGACACGCTCATCATGCGCGTGATGGACATCATCCTCGCCTTCCCGAGCCTGCTTCTGGCGCTGGCGCTGGTCGCCATTCTCGGCCCCAGCCTGACCAATGCCATGATCGCGATCGCCATCGTGCAGCAGCCGCACTACGTTCGCCTGACGCGAGCCGCCGTCATGGGCGAGAAACATCGCGACTATGTCACAGCCGCCAAGGTCGCGGGAGTGCGGCCGCTCAGGCTGATGTTCGTGACGATCCTGCCGAACTGCCTGGCGCCGCTGATCGTGCAGGCGGCGCTCTCCTTCTCCAATGCGATCCTCGACGCGGCGGCGCTCGGCTTCCTCGGCATGGGCGCGCAGCCGCCGACGCCGGAATGGGGCACGATGCTGGCCGAGGCGCGCGAATTCATCCTGCGCGCCTGGTGGGTCGTGACGATGCCGGGCGTCGCCATCCTGCTCACCGTGCTCGCCATCAACTTGATGGGCGACGGGCTGCGCGACGCGCTCGACCCCAAGCTGAAGAGGTCGTAATGGCGACGGGGGCGTGGATCGGGCCGGCCATCGTCGCGGCTTTCATTTCGGGGCTCATCAGCCTGCTTGTCGTGCAGCTCAATTTCAGGCAATCACGCAAATCGGAGCGCCTGAGGCGCGCTGAAAAGATACGCGATTTTCAAATCGCTTTGCGTGCGGAGATTCGCAGCGAACTCAGCAATCTCTCCAGCTACGATGTTCAAGCGCTGCTCGCGGACGTACGTTCTCGCTACAATGATGAAGCAGGTTATTCAGTATCCGTGCCACGCTTGACGAAGCACCTGATTTTCCAAGCGATTGTCGGCGAAATCCACATTTTGCCAGAGAGCGTCATCGACCCGGTCGTTCTTTACGCTCGTCAAAGACAGGCTGTCGAGAGCCTGGTGGATGACATGCGAGAGCAATCTTTCAGGGACCTGTCGAAAGACCGTCAACTTGCCGTTTACGAGGACTACCTGCGGATGTGGGAGACCTGGCGCGACCTTGCCGCGCAAGCAGAAGCCGCCCTCAACGAGCAACTTGGCTCAATAGCTGGGTCTCGGCCCAGTTTGGCCGGTAATCGGCTTGGGCGCGGGTAGCGGAGATGGTTTGTTCGAGCTCATGTCCTACACTCCTGACACAAAGATAATCGCTTTAGGCTAGAAATCCAATCGGAATGCCATGCCCCTACTCGACATCGAAAACCTCACCGTCGAATTCGACACCGCTCACGGGCCCTTCCGGGCGGTCGACGGCGTGTCGTTCTCGGTCGACGAAAGCGAGGTGCTGGCGATCGTGGGCGAATCCGGCTCGGGCAAGTCGGTGGCGATGCTCGCCGTCATGGGGCTGCTGCCATGGACGGCGAGGGTCACGGCCGACCGCATGGAGTTCGAGGGGCGCGATCTCATGGCCATGAGCGCCCGCGAGCGCCGCACCATCATCGGCCGCGACATCGCCATGATCTTCCAGGAGCCGATGTCGAGCCTCAATCCCTGCTTCACCGTCGGCTTCCAGCTGTCGGAGGCCATCAAGACGCATCTGGCGCTCGGCCGCCGCGCCCGCAGGGAGCGCGCGATCGACCTCCTTCGCCAGGTCGGCATACCCGCGCCGGAGAAGCGGCTTTCTTCCTTCCCGCACCAGCTTTCCGGCGGCATGAACCAGCGCGTGATGATCGCAATGGCGATCGCCTGCAGCCCGAAGCTGCTCATCGCCGACGAGCCGACGACGGCGCTCGACGTGACCATCCAGGCGCAGATCCTCGACCTGCTCCTGAAGCTGCAGCGCGACACGAGGATGGCACTGGTGCTGATCACGCACGACATGGGCGTGGTGGCCGAGACGGCCGAACGGGTCTCCGTGCAATATGCCGGCCAGAAGGTAGAGGAACAGAGGGTAGGGCCGCTCTTCGACGACCCGCACCACCCTTACACGGCGGCGCTGCTGTCGGCGCTGCCGGAGCGCGCCACGACCCGCCATCTGCCGTCCATTCCCGGCGTCGTGCCCGGCCAGTTCGACCGCCCGCCGGGCTGCCTGTTCACGCCGCGCTGCAAGTTCGCGACCGAGCTCTGCCGCGATGTCGTTCCGCCTCGGCAGGGTTCCGAGCTCGGCCAGGCGCTCTGCCACTATCCGCTCCGGCATGGCGTGCCGAAGGACCACCCCGTGAAGGGGCTGGCGGCATGAACGGCGATACCGTCCTCGAAGCGAGGGATTTGGCGCGCTATTATCCGGTGCATCGCGGCGCATTCGCCAGGCCGGTCGAGTTGAAGGCGCTGGACGGCGCGAGCTTCACGCTCGAACGGCGGAAGACGCTGGCCGTCGTCGGCGAATCCGGCTGCGGGAAATCGACCTTGGCCAGGCTGGTCACCATGATCGAACCGCCGACGCGGGGCGAATTGAAGATCGCCGGCGTCGATGTCGCGTCAGCCGACGCGAAGACGTTGCGCCGGTTGCGCAGCAAGGTGCAGATCGTCTTCCAGAACCCCTACGGCTCACTCAATCCGCGCCAGAAGATCGGGTCGGCGCTGGAGGAGCCGCTGCTGGTCAATACGAAACTCTCCGCATCCGAGCGGCGGGAGCGCGCCCGCGCCATGATGGCGGCGGTCGGGCTGCGCCAGGAGCATTACGAGCGCTATCCGCACATGTTCTCCGGCGGGCAGCGGCAGCGCATCGCGATCGCCCGTGCGCTGATGCTCGATCCCGAGATCCTGGTTCTCGACGAGCCAGTCTCGGCGCTCGACGTATCGATCCAGGCGCAGGTCCTCAACTTGCTCCACGACATGCAGGAGCGGATGAACCTCGCCTACATGTTCATCAGCCACGACCTCTCCGTCGTGCGGCACATCGCCGATGACGTCATGGTCATGTATCTCGGGCGGCCGGTCGAGCATGGGCCGCGAGACGCGATCTTCGCCAATCCGCAGCACCCCTACACACGCGCGCTGCTCTCCGCGACGCCGGTCGCCGATCCGACCCGCAAGAAGGAACGTATCGTGCTTAGGGGCGAACTGCCCTCGCCGATCTCGCCACCGCCCGGCTGCCCGTTTCATCCACGCTGTCCGCTCGCCTTCGAGCGCTGCCCCGTGGAGGAGCCGAAGCTGAAGCCCTCGCGCGGCGTGCTCGTCTCCTGCCACGCGGTCGAGGAAGGCCGCACGGGCGGAGCCGCGGTCGACAGGGCGATGGCCGAGGAGGCGGCGGAAATCCGGTAAGCATGCGCGGCTCCGCCTCCGCTAAGCCCTTGGGCTGGTTCCAGTCGGCGGCGCGCCCTAGATGGTGGTCATTGTTGAAACCTCTTTTTCAGGAGAAGGCCGCATGGAAAAGGATGACGCCAAGAAACTGCGCAAGGCCCCGCTGGCTACGCCGAGCAACCTTGGTTCGAATGCCTCGAAGGACATCGCGGCCGGCCTGACGGCGCTGCTCGCCGACGTGTTCGCACTCTACGTGAAGACGAAGAATTTCCATTGGCACATGTCCGGCCCGCATTTCCGCGACTACCATCTATTGCTCGACGAGCATGCGACGCAGATATTCGCCATGACCGACGACGTGGCCGAGCGGGCGCGCAAGGTCGGCGGGACCACGCTGCGCTCGGTCGGCCAGATCGCGAAACTCAAGCGGATCGCCGACAACGACGCCGACTTCGTCACGCCGGAGGACATGCTGGCGGAACTGAAGGAGGACAATCTCAGGCTCACGCAGATCATGCGGGAGTTGCATGACGTCTGCGATGAGCATGGCGACGTGGCGACGACCAGCATGCTGGAAGTGTGGATCGATCAGGCGGAACGGCGCACCTGGTTCCTGTTTGAGACGGGCCGGCGACTGTAAATCAATCACTTGCCCCTCACCCTTACCCTCTCCCCGCAAGCGGGGCGAGGGGGCGTCGACGCTGCGGGTAGCCTCCTTCTCCCCGCGTGCGGGGAGAAGGTCCCGGCAGGGGGATGAGGGGCGAACGGACTACGCGCTCAGACCGAAACCTCAATCCAGCAGCGCCTGCAGCGTCTCGATGCGGTCGGCCTCGTTGGCCGGCTTGTAACAGCGCAGCCGCGAGATGCGGGGAAAGCGCATCGCTACGCCCGACCGATGGCGGCTGGAACGCGCCAGCCCCTCGAAGGCGATCTCCAGCACCAGGCCGTGGTTCGGCTCGGCGCGCACCGAGCGCACCGGCCCGAAGCGCTCGACCGTGTTGTCGCGCACATATTTGTCCAGTTGCCTGAGTTCCTCGTCGGTGAAGCCGAAATAGGCCTTGCCGACCGGCACAAGCTCGGGCGCATCCTCCGGCCCCGACCAGACGCCGAAGGTGAAATCCGAATAGAAGCTCGAGCGCTTGCCGTGGCCGCGCTGGGCATACATCAAGACAGCGTCGACTACATGCGGGTCGCGCTTCCATTTGAACCACGGTCCCTTCGGCCGGCCGGGCACATAGGCCGAATCCAGCCGCTTCAGCATGACGCCCTCGATGATCGGATGCGGCGGCTGGTTGCGCATGCCGTCGAGCAGCTTCCAATCGCCGAACACGACGATCGGCGAGAGGTCGAAGCGCGAGGGATCAAGCTTTGCGACAACAGCCTCCAGCCGCTTGCGCCGCTCCAGGAAGGGCAAAGGCCGGACATCTTCCTTCCCCTCCTGCAGGATGTCGTAGCAGCGGACGAAGACCGGATATTGCTGCACGATCTTCGCCGGCA
>JBQCFH010000040.1:0-8962 GCA_051959385.1 Rhizobiaceae bacterium
AGAAGGAGATCTTCATCCTGACCGCGACCTTGCTCTGGGGCATCATGATCCAGGAGCTGATCGCCTATTTCTTCACCAACAACGCCAAGTCCGTGCTGCCGGTGGTCGGAGGCGTGGTCCGTATTGCCAGCGTGCGTACGCAGGCAAACGAGATTTTCACGGCGATCGTGTGCTGGATCGTCATCGCGGTCCTGTGGTTCATCGTCAACCGCACGCGCGCCGGCAAATCGGTGCTCGCCGCCTCGATGAACCCGCGCGGCGTCACCCTGATGGGCGTCGAACTCTCCTCCGTCTATATCGCGGTCTGGACGATCTACGGCGTGCTGGTCGGCGTTGCCGGCGTGCTTCTCGGCATGTTCCTCGGCGTCTCCTCCTATAGCGCCGGGCCGCTGACGGCGAGCGCATTCTCCATCGTCGTTCTCGGCGGGCTGGGCAGTGTGCCCGGTTCGCTGATCGCCGCCTATGCCGTCGGCTATCTGGAAACGATCACCGCCTACACGATCTCGCCGGCCTACCGCACGATACCGGCTCTGCTACTGGTCATACTGGTCATGTATCTGCGGCCGCGCGGCCTGCTGGGGAGGCGTTAGCACCATGAAAAGGCGCCTTTCCACGCTCCAGGTCCTGGCGATCTCGGCCGTCGTCGTGGCGATCACGGCGGTCCTGCCCTTCTTCGTGTCAGGCTATATTCTGGGCCTGCTCACCGTCGCCTTTTATTTCGGCGTCTTTGCCATGGCCTGGGACCTGCTCTTCGGCTTCGCCGGCGAGGTCAATTTCGGCCCGACCTTCCTGATCGGCGTCGGCGCCTACACCGCCGGCATCCTCGACAATCTCTACCAGCCGCCGATCATCGTCTGCCTCGCCGCCGGCACACTCGCAGCCATCGTCGGCGGCGTGGTGCTGGCCTTGCCGGCCTTGCGGCTGCGCGGGCCGTATTTCGGCCTCACCACGCTCGTCGCGGTGCTGATATTGAGCAACTTCGTTGTGGTCGCCGCCGAGCTGACGGGCGGCGAGATCGGCCTGACGGTGCCTGACGTCATCACCTTCGACGCCAACACCAACTACTGGCTGGCGCTGGGCTTCATGGCGGTTTCGGGCGCCATTCTTTATTTCCTGTCGCGGTCGCCGCTCGGGCTGATCCTGCAGGCGAGCGGCCAGGACCCCGTGCAGACGGGCGCCCTCGGCTTCAACGTCAGCAAGCACAAGCTTGCCGCCTTTATCGTAAGCGCCTTCTTCTCCGGCCTCGCCGGGGCGCTGATGGTCTTCTATTTCGGCGTCGCCTCGGTCGGCACCTTCGTCGATGTCACGGTTGCCGTGCAGATCATCGTCGCCGCCGTCATCGGCGGCCGCCGCACGATCATCGGCGGCGTCCTCGGCGCCGTTTTCCTGATCGGCGCCAACGAGACGCTGCGGCCGCTCGGCGATCTTTCCACCTTCGTGGTCTCGGCCATCGCGCTCGTCGTGGTGCTCGTCTTCCCGAGCGGCTTCCTCGGCCTTCTGGCGCGTCTCAGGAGGGCAGCATGAGCGCTCCGGCCATGCTGGAGGTTTCCGGCCTCACCAAGCGCTTCGGCGGCCTCGTCGCGGTCAAGGACATCAGCTTCACCGTCAATTCCGGCGAGATACTGGGCCTGATCGGCCCCAACGGCTCGGGCAAGTCGACGGCGATGAAGGCGATCGTCGGCATCGAGAAGCCCAATGCCGGCTCCGTGCGCGTCGACGGCGTCGAAGTGGCCGGCTGGCCCTCGCATCGCATCGCGCGGCTCGGCGTCGGCATGGTATTCCAGCATTCGCGGCCGCTGCACCGCCAGACCGTGCTGGAGAACATCACGCTGGCGCTCCTGCCAGACAGCCTGATGCACTTCTTCCACGACAGGGCGACCGAGGAGCAGGCGCGCCGCATCGCCGATCGCGTCGGCCTCACGCCGGTGCTAGACCGGCTTCCATCCACCCTTCCCTTCGCCGATTTGCGCCGCATGGAAGTAGCCAAGGCGATCGCCCGCGATCCCAAGGTCGTGCTCGTCGACGAGCCCTTCGCCGGTCTTACCTCCAAGGAGACGGAAGCCTTCGCCGGCCTGATTCGGGAGCTGCGCGATTCCGGCCACGCCATCATGCTGGTCGACCACAACGTCAAGAGCGTCGCCGCGCTCGCGGACCGCGTCTTCGCCATGTATGTCGGGGAGCGCATCGCCGAAGGCACGGTCGATGAGGTGATGCGCGACGAGACCGTGCGTCGCGTCTATCTCGGCGGCAAGCTGGAGACCGCGGCGCGCACCGAATCCTCCTTCGCCGACCGCGACACGCCCTTCCTGCAGGTCGACAAGCTCAATGTCTTCTATGGTAAGGCGCAGGCGCTGGAGGATGTTTCCCTTCACGTGCACAAAGGCGAGTTCGTCTCGGTGGTCGGGCTGAACGGCGCCGGCAAGACGACGCTGTTCAATGCCATTTCGGGCATGGTGCCTTATTCGGGCGAGATCCGCCGCGAGGGCCGCTCGCTCGCCGGGCAGTCGGCCGCCTCCATCGCGAGGGGCGGCATCGTGCAGTCGCCGGAAGGCCGCGACCTCTTCACCGACATGTCGGTCAGGGAGAACCTCGACATGGGCGGCCAGCATCTCGACGCCGCGACGGCGAAGGAACGCATCGAGTGGCTGTTCGACCTCTTTCCCATCCTGAGGACACGGCAGAAACAGTCGGCGGGGACGCTGTCGGGCGGCGAGCAGCAGATGCTGACCATCGCCCGCTCGCTGATGATGAACCCGGACCTGCTAATCCTCGACGAGCCGACGCTCGGCCTCGCGCCGGTCATTCTCGAACAGATATCGAAGGCGCTCGAAAAGCTGCGCCAGACGACCCCGATCACCGTGCTGCTCGGCGAGCAGAACGTCACCTTCGCGCTGCCGCATGCCGACCGCGTCTATGTCCTCGAGCACGCGCGCATCGTCTGGGAGGGCGAGCCCGGCCGCTTCGCGGAGGAGATCGGCGCGGATTATCTGTAGAGGCAGAAAACGGTCGGCCCAGGCTCAGGCAGGTTCAACCGCCCCGATGATCAATCGCCTACCCCCTCTCCGTCCGCTTCGCGGACACTTCTGCCCCACTTCGTGAGGGAGAGGACGGGGGCGAGCCTGGCTCCCGTCCTCTACCCCTTCAGGGGGAGAGGTGGCCCGGCGAAGCCGGGACGGAGAGGGGGGCAAAGACGCACGGCCGAATTCGACTGACTGCCTTCGCGGAGGCGAATTCAAACATAAGCGGCCAGCCTCTTTGACCTCAGCCGATGGAAATCACCCGGCCTTCTTCGCCCGCTCGATCGATTCCACGATCATCCGCCGCGCCGTCGCGGCGTCGTGCCAGCCGCCGATCTTCACCCATTTGCCCGGCTCCAGATCCTTGTAGTGCTGGAAGAAATGCTGGATCTGCTCGCGGGTGATCTCCGGCAGGTCGGTGCATTCGCGCACGTCCTCGTAGCGGCGGGTGAGATGCGGGGAGGGGACCGCGATGATCTTCTCGTCCTCGCCCGACTGGTCCTCCATGATCATGACGCCGATCGGCCGGACATTGATGACGCAGCCCGGCACCAGCTGGCGCGTATTGCAGATGAGCACGTCGATCGGGTCGCCGTCGCCGCAGAGCGTGTGCGGCACGAAGCCGTAATTCCCCGGATAGGTCATCGGCGTGTAAAGGAACCGGTCGACGACCAGCGTTCCGGCCTCCTTGTCCATCTCGTATTTGATCGGCTGGCCGCCGACCGGAACCTCGATAATGACGTTGACGTCTTCCGGCGGGTTCCTGCCAATGGAAATCGCATCGATGCGCATGGGCGAATTGCTCCTTGTCGCGGGCACCGATAGCGGGCCGGCGCCGAATGGGCAATATCGCCGGTCGGCACGAATTCTTACGGATTATGAGACCCGGTAGCCGGGGTGGGTGACGATCAGTCCCAGACGAAGGCCACCTTGCGCAGCGCCTTCTGGTCGAACACCTCGACGCCTTCCGCCACGTCGCGGCCGCCGGCTCCGGCGTAAAAGGCCAGCGCGCCGGAATTTTCCTCGAGCGCCCAGACAACCAGCCCTTTCAGGCCATGCGATTTCAGCTTCTGCCGGGCTGCGGCGAAAAGCCGGGTGCCGAAGCCGACGCCCTGATATTCCGGCTTGATATAGAGCTCGTATATCTCGCCCTGTTGCGGCAGGTCGCGCGAGCGGTTGCGCCCGACCGTCGCATAGCCCGCCACCGCGCCGTCGACATCGAGCACCAGGATGGAGGCGGCGCGCCGCACGGCATTCGCCCACCAGTCGCCGCCGCGGCGGCCGAGCATGGCGCCAAGCGCCCGGTGCGGGATGATCCCGGAATAGGCGCCCTGCCAAGCCTGGCGATGCACCTCCGCGATCGCTTCCGCGTCCGCCGGTTCCGCCTTGCGAATGTCGATCGTGAGCGTCTTCATGGCCGTTAACCATAGACGGCTGCCGAGTCCCGCCGCAACCCGAGGAGGGGTGATTCGAGGCCGCTTATCAACGGAAATTTTTTTGATCGCCGCAGGTTCCAATTCAGATTTCGACGAGATGGTCGTCGAGTTCGTTGCGGTCGTTCGCGCGCGGCGGGAAATGGCGCGCCAACAGCGCCCCGACCTCGGCAACCGCCTCGCAGAAGCCGTCGGCGAGCCGGTCCCTGCCGGCATGCGAGACCAGCAGACTGACGATGCGGTCCCAGTCCTTTTGCTCCACGCGCGCGTTGATGCCGCTGTCGGCGATCACCTCGGCATAGCGCTCCTCCACCGACAGGAAGAGGAGCACGCCGGTGCGCTCGTCGGTGAGGTGGATATTGCGCGCCAGGAACTGCCGCACCGCGTTGTCGTGCGCCCGCCGGCGCCGCACCGAATGCGGGACATAGTGGACGCGCAGCGCCGGAAAGGCCCGGAGGACGGCGAGCGCGGCAAGCAC
The DNA here is from genome assembly GCA_051959385.1 of Rhizobiaceae bacterium. Lineage (GTDB taxonomy): Bacteria > Pseudomonadota > Alphaproteobacteria > Rhizobiales > Rhizobiaceae > Mesorhizobium_L. Next base: position 4,929 of record JBQCFH010000040.1, read on the forward strand.
GCCAAGAAGCTCGAGCGCCGCGAATTCGGGCAGGCCGATGGTGAACCACCAAAGTTCGAGCAGGATGGCGACGACCAGGCCGACAACCAGCACGGCGAGGGTGACGAAGAAGGCCGACGGAAAGAAATAGCTGTCGCTTGCCCGCGCCAGAACGCAGAATATCTCGCCGGACGTATTCGCCTCGGCCCGCCGCACGGCCTCGGCGACGCGGGCATGCTCCTCCGGCGTCATGCTCTTCTTGGCCATCTACCACCCACCTGAGGCGCCGCCGCCTCCGGACGAGCCGCCGCCGCCCGAGAAGCCGCCGCCGCCCGAAAATCCGCCGCCGGACGACCAACCGCCTCCACCGCCGGACCAGCCACCCGAGGAATGCTGGTTGTAGGTGAAGGTGCGCCCGAGCCAACGGTAGCGATGCGGTCCGAGCTTGCGGCCGAAGATCGGCGGCAGGATAGCCGTGGCGAAGCCGCCGAAAAACATCGTTCCCCAAACGATGAAGAACAGGATGACCGGCCAATTGAGGCCGTTGTCATGCGTGTTCTGGTTGCGCGCGGCGCGCGCCTCCACTTCTGCGGCGTTTCCCGACAGCACCGCGATGATGTCGTCCACCGCGCGCGAGATGCCGCCGGAGAAGTCGCCCTTGCGGAAGGCGGCCGCCATGCCCTCGATGATCAGCTTCGAATGCAGGTCGGTGAGCGTCCCTTCAAGTCCGTAGCCGACCTCGATGCGCATCTTGCGGTCGTTCTTCGCGATCAGCAGGAGGACGCCGTTGTCCTCGCCGGCCTGGCCGAGCTTCCACGCGCGGAAAAGGCGGTTGGCATAGGGCTCGATGGCCTCGCCGCCGAGGCTCTCGACGGTCGCGACCACGACCTGGTCGGAGGATTTCTTCTCGTAGTCGGCGAGCTTCCGCTCGATTTCCGCCCTCGTCGCGGCATCGATCATGCCGGCATCGTCGACGACGCGCCCGGTGAGCTGGGGGAGCGGTGCGGCGTGGGCGGGGGCGAAGAGAAGAAGGAAGAGAAGGAAAGCGGCGAAGGGCCGCAGCTTCCCGATGATCGCGCTGGATACCCCCTCTCCGTCTCGCTTCGCTCGACACCTCTCCCCCACTTCGTGAGGGAGAGGACGGGCGGCAAGTCTCGCTCCCGTCCTCGCCCCCTTCAGGGGGAGAGGTGTCGAGGCGAAGCCGAGACGGAGAGGGGGCTGCGAGGTCTCGCGGAAGCGGCTGGGGTGCATCGTCAGAGAAGCCGATCCCTCAGCTCTTCTTGCCGAAATCGACCTTCGGCACCTGCATCTTGTCTTCCGAGATGGTGAAGTTCTCGAAGGGCTTCGCGTCCGTGTACCAGAACTTCGCCCAGAGCACCGTCGGAAAGGTGCGGAGCGAGGTGTTGTAGATCCTGACCGCCTCGATATAGTCGCGGCGGGCCACCGCGATGCGGTTCTCGGTGCCTTCGAGCTGCGCCTGCAGCGCCAGGAAGTTCTGGTTCGACTTGAGGTCGGGATAATTCTCCACGACGGCGAGCAGTCGCGACAGCGCGCCGGTCAGCCCCGCCTGGTTTTCCTGGAAGGCCTTGAACTGCTCCGGATTGGTCGGCGTGTTGACGTTGACCTGCGTCTGCGTCGCCTTGGCGCGTGCCTCGACTACCGAGGTCAGCACGTCCTTCTCCTGCGCGGCGTAGCCTTTCACCGTCTCCACCAGGTTCGGGATCAGGTCGGCGCGGCGCTGGTACTGGTTCAGCACCTCGCTCCAGGCGGCCTTCGCCTTCTCCTCCTGGGTGGGGATCGTGTTGATGCCGCAGCCGGAAAGGACCGGCAGGGCGAGGAGGAGCATGAGGAGAGCGGGGAGCAGGCGGAAGCGGAGTGGCGGGGTCAGGCGCTGGGTGAACATCGTTGGCCTCGTCGATCAATGGTTGGCGACAGATAGCACATTTGCGCTCCGAGAAAACCGGCGTCACGTTCGCGGCCGAATCGTTGCCGGGGCGCATTCCGCCGGGATATGGTTGGCGCATGACCGACCGAAACAGGACCGGGAACGACAGGCCCGATCGCGCCGCCGAGGCGCACCGGATTCTTGCCCGCGTGGAGAAGGACACGGGCATCGCCGCATCGTCGGCGCTCGCAAGGGCGCTCAGCCGCGCGCGCAACCATATGGCGGGAGCGGACGCCGATCCCGAGGACTGGGCCGAACTCTGGGGCACGCGCGTCGGGCGCCTGCTCGGCCTTGCGGCCTGCGTCGCGCTTTCCATATGGCTTTTTCGCTTTCTGACGCGTGGCGGATAGGACCATGCCGGAACGAGGCGCGCCGCGCGCGGTCATCGTCGTCTCAAGCCACGTCGCCCGCGGATCGGTCGGCAACCGTGCTGCCGTTTTCGCGCTGGAGACGCTTGGTTTCCCCATCTGGGCGGTGCCCACCGTCATCCTGCCGTGGCATCCCGGCCATGGCAGGGCGGACAGGATCGTGCCGGGGCCGGAACAATTCGCGCGCCTGCTCGCCGATCTTGCCGCCTCGAAATGGCTGGGCGAGGTGGCGGCCGTCCTGTCGGGCTATCTCGGCGACGCCGGACAGGCCGAGGCGGTGGCGGAGCTGGTCGCAGCCGTCAAGGCCGCCAATCCGCAAGCGCTCTATCTCTGCGATCCGGTGATCGGCGATTCGGGCGGGCTTTATGTGCCGGCCGACACGGCCGCCGCCATCCGCGACCGGCTGCTGCCCGTCGCCGATGTCGCCACGCCCAACCGATACGAGCTGGAATGGCTCGTCGGCCGGCCCCTGCCCTCGGTCGGGGAGATCGCCTCGGCCGCCGTGGAGCTGGCGCCCTCGACCCTGTTGGTCACCTCCGCTCCATCCATGATGGCGCAATCGACCGGCAATCTGCTTCTGAATGCCGGCCGGATGTGGCTTGCCGAACATCGGCTCGTGCAAGGCGCGCCGAACGGTGCGGGCGATCTGACGGCGGCGCTCTTCCTCGCCCGCCTTCTCGCCGGCGAGAGCGAAACCAAGGCGCTGGAGACGGTGACGGCCTCGGTCTTCGAGGTGCTGGCGCGGGCCGCCCGCCGCGGCGCCGACGAACTGATGCTGGAGACCGATGCGGCGAGCCTGTCGCACCCGACCACAATGGTGACGATACGGCAGGTCGGGCAGGCGCGCCGCAGGCATGGAAGCTGAAGGCCGCAAGGCGCAATCGAGCAGGTAGAATCGTCTTGTCGTGCCAAAGTGCGATAGCCGGCGAGCCGGCCTTGCCCTATCTGGCTGGAGGCAGATTGCAACGAAGGGAGAACCGACATGCACCGTCAAGCCAACGCCGTGTGGAAGGGAACGCTGACCGAAGGCTCCGGCACGCTGGAGACGCAGAGCGGCGCGCTCGCCAGGATCCCCTATTCCTTCAAGGGACGCTTCCAGGACGAGAGCGGCAAGTCCGGCACCAACCCCGAGGAACTGATCGCGGCGGCACATGCCGGCTGCTTCGCCATGCAGCTTTCGCATTTCCTGGCGGAGAACGGCACGCCGGCGGAGAAGCTCGACGCGAAGGCGGTCGTCACCTACGGCCCGGCCGCCGGGGGTGGTTTCGAGATCACCGAAAGCGCGCTGACACTCACCGGCACAGTCCCAGGGCTCGATGAGGCAAAATTCAAGGAACTGGCGGACAAGGCCAAGGCGAGTTGTCCGGTTTCCAAGGCGCTCGGCGCCATCAAGGTGAGCCTGGAGGCGAAGCTCGGCTAACAGCTCTGACGTGAGGCGCCGGTTTCTGGTAGGCGCTCGGTAGACCGTTGAGTTCCGGTTCGCGCAACCTGTCGACCCCCTCACCGGTTTGCTTCGCAGACCACCTCTCCCCCGCTCGACGGGGGAGAGGAGTCGCCGGCCTTTATCGCAGGCATCCCTCCTCTCCCCTTTTGAGGGGGAGAGGTGCCGAGCGAAGCGAGGCGGTGGGAGGGTAGCTCCCGATTGTTGACTGTACGGAAGGCTACGTGGCGGCCCGGCAAGTCCCGGCACTACTCCTTGATCCCGCGATGGGCTTCCTTGCCCCATAGCTGTTCGAGGCGGG
>JBQCFH010000041.1:0-2200 GCA_051959385.1 Rhizobiaceae bacterium
CTTGGCGAGGAACGGGATCTGGTAGGGGATGACGAGCGTCATCTTGGGCAGCAGCCCGAACTGCTTGGCCTGCTGCGTGGACAGCACGGCGTCGCGGCCCCAGTTGACGTTGACGAGGAACTCGGCGCCGGAATTGGCGATGTTGGTGAGATACTGGCTGAAATCCTGCGTGCCGAGCGGCGACACCTGGTTGGTGACCATCTCCCAGCCGGCATTCTCCTTCAGATAGTCGTTCACCGATTTGGTGACCGTGTGGCCGTAGGTGTAGTCCGGCGTCATGAACGCCGCCTTCCTGTTCTTGCCGAAATTCTTCACGAGAACCGGACCGATCGCGGCGGCCGCGGTCTGGCCGAAGAAATTCTGGCGGAAGCCGTAGCGGACGCAGTCCTTGCCGGTGGTGTCGTTGGAACCCGAGATGCCGGCAACGTACAGGATCTTCTCGCGCTGGGCGAATTTGTTGAGCGCCACGGCGACGGCCGACGAGGTCGAGCCCGTCATCAGGATGATCTTGTTCTGGTTGATGAAGGTCTGCTCGGCCTGCACCGCATTGTTGGGTTTCGCGCCCGAATCGGCGGAGAGAAGCTGCACCTTCTTGCCGAGAAGCCCCTTGTCGAGCTTGGGCGCGAACTTCTTCATCAGCTCGTGCCCTTCATTTATGTGCTCGACGGCGAGTTCCCAGCCCTTGAGCTCGTCCGCGCCTTGCGCCGCGTAGGTTCCCGTCAGCGGAACGGCGGCTCCGATATAGATCGTGTCGCCCTGGGAGCCGGCCGGCCAGGTGCCGATCGCCGGCTTGTCCTCGGCATGGGCCCAGCCGATCGTGCCGAGGCCGGGAATAAACGCCGTCGAGGCGACGCCCGCGCCGAGTTGCAGCACGCGCCGGCGCGAAATGCCGTCCATGCCCTTATTGCCTGATTTAGACCCTGCCATGAATTCCTCCCATGAGTTTCAGGTCATGAATTTCCAGATTCCGGTCTTGAGCCCGCCCCGGCTGCGCTCCCCGCTCCTTCAGCCTCGCGGCGAAGAAGACCCCGGCTCCTCGATAGAGGCGACCAGATCATCGGCGCGATAATAGGCCGGGCGGAAGAGGCGGCGTCAATGCAACTTTCGTTTGCCATCGCGCGCGGCATGCCCGACCGGCATCCGATTGAGAATTCAGGACGTTCGATCAGCCGCGGCGCGACTTGGGAAACGGGATGACCACCAGCGGCGAACGCTGGCATTCCGCGATGGCGACGTCCTCGATCAGCGTATCCACCGCCTCCCGTATCCTCTGGCTGGCCGGGTCGGCGCCGGTCAGCTTGTTGAAGGCGCATTCCAGAAGTTCGCGCACGGCAGCGAAATCGCTCTGCATTGTCCTCACCACAGATTGACCCGCCGCGATCCGACTTATGGACCATCCGGATGGGGTTTCGCTTAATGCGGCCCGGCAAATTTGAATAGAAGTCTCGCCATCGCCCGCTTGTTGTCGGCTGAGGCAGCGAAATACGTCACCTGGCGGCTGGAGCCGATCTTTCCGCGCCGAAGATGGCCTCCAGCGCTCGCTGAAAGCGTCCCGCCTCGGTCACGAGCCAGTCCGACATCGCCGGCCAATTGTCCTCGGCAAAGCAGTTGACGCGCCAGATCGCGCCGATGCCCGGCACCTCGCCTTGCTGCTCCGGTTTTAGCTTGAGGTGCATTTCGATCGCGGACCGATAGGGGCGGAGCCGTTCGGGAACATCGACGGCGCCCAGGCGCTCATTGCGGCCGAAGAACACGCCGACGAGGTTTCGTTCGGGCGCCACATACATGGTGATGACGATTTCGAAATGGGGCAGGCCGCGCTGCCAGAACCATGGCCCATGCTTTGCGCGATGCGCCAACTGCTCGGGGTGGCGGTCCCGGAACACGGACCAGAAGCCACGGTGATTGAACTCGACTGCGGGGCGGCCGGAGCGCATTCTGGACATCGGGGCCATTCCCAGCCTTTCTTGATCATGCTTCGGCGACAGCGCGGATATTGAGCGCGAAAGGGCGCTGGAGTTCAACCGGGAGGCTGCGCCCCAAGCGCGGTGTCGCCCAAACGACAACAGCAATGTGGTGGGATGAGATGGTGCTGCGAGAGAGGATTGAACTCTCGACCTCCCCCTTACCAAGGGGGTGCTCTACCACTGAGCTACCGCAGCCGACCGAAGCGCGGCGGACATTTGCCACACCATGCCCG
>JBQCFH010000042.1:0-3280 GCA_051959385.1 Rhizobiaceae bacterium
TTCCGGATTGTCGGGGTTCTTGCGCAGATCGCTGTCGAGCCGCGCGACCATTCCCTCGATCATCTGGGCGCGGTCTCCCGCCGACATCGAGCGCGCGGCGGCAATCTGATCCTGGCTGGGTCCGGGCGCCGGCCCCGAGGCCACATTCGTGCCCGGCTGCCGGTCGAGCGCGGCCAGGGCCTGCTCCACCGCGCCGCGCCAGGGAGAATTCTCCGGCAAATCGTCCAGCATGGCCTGCCAGCTCTTCGCCGCCTCGTCCTCCTTGCCTTCCTGCGCCTTGGCCATGGCGAGGAAGAAACGCGCCTTGGCGTCCTTGGGGTCGAGCGCGATCGCCTTTTCGAAGGCGGCCTGCGCATCGGCGGAGACCATGCCGCCGCCTTGCGCCGCCAGCGCCTCGCCAAGGCCGGCCTCGCGCGCGGCGGTCGAGCCGGCCAGCCTGATCGCGGTGCGGTAGGCATTGGCGGCGTCGGCGAAGCGGTTCATGCGCACATAGATGGGGGCCAGCACGTCCCAGCCGCGCACGTCGGAGGGAACCGCCGCCAAATGACGCTCGGCGCGGGCGACAAGCTCGTCGATCGTCGCGTTCGCGGGGTTCTTGGCAAGCCGCGCGGCAAGCGGCTCGGGCGGCAGGTCGGGAGAGCCGAGCATGCCGTAGAGGCCCCAGCTCACCAGCGGCACCGCAAGTACCGCCACGCCGGCCAGAAGGCGTGCGCTTCCGGACCGGCCGGTTCTCGAATTGCCGTTCCGGGCATCGCCGTCTCGCCCCTTGCCGGCGCGCAAGATGCGCCGGCTGATCTCGGCGCGCGCCTCCTCCGCCTCCGCCGGGCGGATCAGCCCCCTCCCCGCGTCACGATCCAGCTCGGCGAGCTGGTCGCGGTAAACCTCGATGTCGTACGCACTGGCGCCGGCCGCGCCTTCGCCGGCGCGCAACATGGGCAGCAGGATCGCCAGGGAGGCGCCCAGTGTCAGAAGCGCGGCAACGATCCAGAACCACATGCCGGTTCAAATAGCTGCAGGCCGCGGTAAAGCCAACAGCACGGCCTGCGGCGATTTGACGGGAGAAGCAGGAGGCGTGCCCTCGGCCCTCAGCTGAGCGGCGTCCAGCTTCCGTCCGGATTGCGGCAGGCGGTGCCTTTGGCCGTCTGCGCCGCCGATCCGGAGTAGACCGTATCGGAGTATTGCCGGCAATTCTGCGAGCCGACCTGATAAGGCTGGCCTGCCGTCACCTCTCCGTGGAGCCCTGAGCTCTTGCCCTGCCAGCTCACCTTCTGGCCGCTCGGCGTATATTCGAGCGCCTTGTATTCCGCTTCGAGGGCGGCGCGGCGGTCATCCATGCTCAGGCCCGTGCCGATCGCTCCGGCTACCAATCCGCCGGCCATGGCGTCGAGAAGCGGATTGCCGGTGCGGGGGCCGGCATAGGCCGCGATGGCGGGATTGACCGCCGCAGACGCCTTCGGGCGCGGCGTGCAGCCCGAAACCAACGCCATGGCGATCACGCATCCGATACCGGCAATTCCCTTGATGTTCAAAATGCCGCTTCCTCTCACGAACCAACTGCCCGCCGCCGCCCGATTCATGCGATGGGAGTTTGGCCTCTATCGCACCGCAACACAAGTCGGCGGGACCTCAGACGCCGGGCAATCGCACAACAGCCTTGAGACCGCCGAGTTCCGCCCGGCCGAGCTCGAGGGATCCGCCGTATTCCTCCACGAGGTCGGCGACGATGGACAGGCCGAGGCCTGAACCGGGCTTGGTCTCGTCCAGCCGCTTGCCGCGCTCCAAGGCCTCGTCCGCGCGGTCCGCCGGGATGCCGGGACCGTCATCCTCGATGGCGAGCACCGCGGCCGGCGCTTGGTTCGGCTCGCCCGACTTCCGCAGCGACACGGATACTTGCCCTCTTCCCCATTTCATTGCGTTTTCAAGCAGGTTTCCGGCGATCTCCTCGAAATCCTCCGTTTCGCCGGCGAAGACCACGTCGCCGTCGGGCGCCTGAAGCTCGATGCGGATGTCGGGATTGAGCTTCGCCATGACCCGCACCAGCCGCTCGAGCGGCGCTGTCAGCGGCGTACGAAAGACGAGGCTGTCGCGCTGCGCCGCGATGCGGGCGCGGCGCAGGTAGTGCTCGACCTGCTGCTGCATCGCCGCGGTCTGCTCGACAACCAGCCTCCCCTGCCGGCCGCCGATGGCGCGCCCTTCGTTGAGGAGCACAGCGATCGGCGTCTTGAGCGAATGCGCGAGATTGCCGACCTGCAGCCGCGAGCGCTCGATCATGCGCCGGTTGTTGTCGATCAGTGCGTTGGTCTCGACCGCAAGCGGCTCGATCTCGGCGGGGAAAACGCCGTCCAGATGCTGGGCCTTGCCCTCGCGCACGCGCTGCAATGACTGCCGGACGCGGTCGAGAGGCCGCAGGCCGAGCAGGATGGCAATGGCATTGATCAGGATCATGCCCACGCCGAACAGCGTCAGGTAGAGAAAGACGCGGTGCTGGAACTGCTTGATGTCCGCCCGCAACTCGTCGCGGTTGCCGGTCATCCGGAAACGGGCGACGCGGTTGTTCGTATCGAGCACGACCTCGCTTTCCAGCACTTCGAGGCGCTGCCCGTCGGGACCCCTGGCGTGATAGTTGCGGTGGAAATCGGCATTGAACGGGATGTTGCGCCTGGGGGCCGGGATGGTCCCTGTCAGCGACAATGAGTGGAGATCGCCGTGCAGGCCGTCGGAGACCGGCGTGACCGACCAGTACCAACCCGAATTGGGTTCGTTGAAGCGCAGATCGCCGAGGTCGGGATTTCCCGTCAGCGTCCCGTCGTCGGAGACGCTGACGGAGCCGATCAGATTGAACATGTGCGCGGAAAGAAGCGTGCGGAAGCTGCGCACGCTCGAGCGGTAGTAGAGCGCGGAAATGACCGTGCCGATGATCACAAGCGTGATGATCGCCCAGACGGTCGAAAAGGCGATGACCCGGAAGGCGACCGAGCGGGGGCCGAGGTTCACGGAAGCCTTCTTCGGCCGGTCATGAGGAGGCCGGCTCGCGCATGCGGTAGCCCATGCCGCGCACGGTCTCGATGAGGTCGACGCCCATCTTCTTGCGCAGCCTTCCAACGAACACTTCTATCGTGTTGGAATCGCGGTCGAAATCCTGGTCATAGAGATGCTCTACAAGTTCGGTTCGGGAAACGACCTCGCCCATGTGATGCATCAGATAGGCGAGCAGGCGGAATTCGTGGGAGGTGAGCTTCAGCGGCTTGCCGTCGATATCGGCCTTGGAGGCCTTGGTGTC
>JBQCFH010000043.1:0-8198 GCA_051959385.1 Rhizobiaceae bacterium
CAGGGAGGCTCGCTACCGGCGCGTCCGGCTAGGCGCGGCGGAACTCCAGTTGCCTCGGCCTCTCGAGGGTGACGTGCCGCTATACGTTTACGAGGCGGATCCCGACCTGCCGCCGCACCGCGAGCCGCCTCTGATCCTGCAGTCCTATCTCGACGCGGTGATGCAGGGATTCCTCCAGATGCACGGGGAGGAGGGGCTGCGGCGGTTCTTCGCGGAGACCGAAGGGTTCGAGACGCCGATGCTGACCGATCGCGCGGCTCCCGCCTATCCCCGGGCGGTGGCGCTCTCGGCCGCGGAAGCGGCGCTGTTCGACAGCATATGCGGCGAACATGGCTGCGGCTATGTGCACGCCCGGCAGCCGCTCCCGTTGCCCTGACGGTCGGTCTCGCTTCGCCTATTTCGAAGCGGCGTCCGCGGCCTGACGCTCCAGCGCCGTCTTGCGGATAATTTCGGCGATCTGGGCGTTGCGGCTGGCCAGGACGTGGAAATCCATCGCGTCGAGCGACAGAAACGAAACCTCGGTCGAGGCGACGACCGTGGCGTTGCGCGGATCGCCGCTGATCAGCGCCATTTCGCCGAAGAACGTGCCGGGCCCAAGCTCTACCGGCGCGGCCGTCGCGACGCTCACATGGCCGTCGACGATGAAGAACATGCGGTCGCCTTTGTCGCCCTTGCGGCAAAGGACGGCGCCGGCCGGCGCTTTCCCCGGATGCAGGCAGCGCACGATGGCGAGCAGTTCTTCCGCGCCGAGTTGCCGGAAAAGCGGCACGGCCGAGACGAGCTGCCATTTGCGCACGAAATCCTCCCGGCGCAGTTGTTCAGAGAAGCCGCTGGCCAGGATGCCGGCCCACAGCGCGAACACGCCTATGCCGCTCATCATAACCACGCCGGCGAGCACGCGTCCGGCGAAAGTCTGCGGTATCTCGTCTCCGTAGCCGGTCGTCGTCAGCGTGACGACGCCCCACCACATCGCCTTCGGTATGCTGCCGAACTGGTCGGGCTGGACGTTTCGCTCCAGCACGTAGCCGCCGAGCGAAGCGCCGAAGAGAACGACGAGGAAGATCGCCAGCACGCCGAGCAGGTTCATGCCTTCGGCCGCCAGCACGGCGCCCATCAGGCGCACCACAGGCAAATCCCTGAGCGGCTTGAGTATCCATAGCGCGCAGGACAGGCTGGCATCGCCGGAATGCGGCGCGACGAGATAGGCGGCTGCCGGCGCCGCGACCGCCAGAAGGTCGATGACCGGAACGGATCTTGCAGAAGTCCGCTCGTCTCGCCAGAAAAGGGCCGCCGCCAGTTCGGCGGCGTAGACGCACCAGATCGCGGCGAGCACCGCTTCGAGCGCCGTCCGCTCGGCGCCGGGCAAATCCCTGACCGAAAGCGCGATCAGCGAACACAGGCCGAGGACCGCAAGCAGCCCTTCCAGGGGCGCGCGCCTTACCCGGATACCCACTTGCCCGGCGATACGTTCCCTTAGCCCACGCATCTCAAACAACGTCCGAAGATCGCGGCATCATACATGTTTGCGCCGAATCCCGCGAACGCTATTCGGTTTGGCCGCCAAGAAGGGTAGAATGACCAGATGGCTTCGTGTATGGAGCCGTCTCCCACGAAAAGTGGAGGCGAACGGGCACATGCCCCGCTAAGCGAACGATATCGGGTGCGAAGATGACGAAGAAGTGGTCGCCGAATTCCTGGAGGACGAAGCCTATTCAGCAGGTGCCGTCCTATCCGGATGCGGATGCCCTGGCAGCCACGGAGAAGCAGCTCTCGACCTTTCCGCCGCTGGTTTTTGCAGGTGAAGCGCGCAAGCTGAAGCGGGCGCTCGCCGCCGTCGCCAATGGCGAGAGCTTCCTGCTCCAGGGCGGCGACTGCGCGGAAAGCTTCGCCGAGCATGGCGCGGACAACATCCGCGACTTCTTCCGCGTCTTCCTGCAGATGGCGGTGGTGCTGACCTTCGCGGGCTCGCAGCCGGTTGTGAAGGTCGGCCGCATCGCCGGCCAGTTTGCCAAGCCGCGCTCCTCCGACAGCGAGACCAAGGACGGCGTGACGCTACCCGCTTACCGTGGCGACATCATCAACGGCATCGAATTCGACGAGAAGTCGCGCGTGCCCGATCCGGCGCGCCAGGAGATGGCCTACCGGCAATCGGCGGCGACGCTCAACCTGCTCAGGGCCTTCGCCCAGGGCGGCTATGCCAGCCTCGACAACGTGCACAAATGGATGCTCGGCTTCGTCGCCGACAGCCCGCAGGCGGAGCGCTACGAAGCGCTGGCCAGCCGCATTTCCGAAACGATCGAGTTCATGCGCTCGATCGGCATCACGGCGGAGACGAACGCCTCGCTGCGCGAGACCGATTTCTACACCAGCCATGAGGCTCTGCTCCTCGGCTACGAGGAGGCGATGACGCGGGTGGATTCCACGTCGGGCGACTGGTACGCGACGTCCGGCCACATGATCTGGATCGGCGACCGCACGCGCCAGCCGGATCATGCGCATGTGGAATATTGCCGAGGCATCAAGAACCCGCTCGGGCTGAAGTGCGGTCCCTCGCTGACCGCGGACGGGCTGCTTCAACTCATCGACCTGCTCAACCCGGAGAACGAGCCGGGGCGGCTGACGCTGATCGCGCGTTTCGGGGCCGACAAGGTCACCGAGCATCTGCCGAGGCTGGTGCGCGCCGTCCAGAAGGAAGGGCGCAAGGTGGTCTGGTCGTGCGATCCCATGCACGGCAACACGATCACGGCGGCCGGCTTCAAGACGCGGCCCTTCGACCGCATCTTGAAGGAGGTCCAGACCTTCTTCGACGTGCATCGCGCCGAGGGCTCGCATCCCGGCGGCATCCATGTCGAGATGACCGGCAAGAACGTCACCGAATGCACCGGCGGGGCGCGCGCGGTGACGGCCGAGGAGCTGCAGGACCGGTACCATACGCATTGCGATCCGCGGCTCAACGCGGACCAGGCGCTTGAACTGGCCTTCCTGGTGGCGGAACTTCTCAACAAGAACCGCGCCGGCGTTCCGCAGAGGAAGGCGGCCAACGGGTAGGGGGCGGAGTCCGCCCGAGAGACCGGATTGTTGAGCGGCCCGAATTCGGGCCGCTCGCTCACGACGGCTATCTCATCCTGGCTCGATGCGCGTCGGCTCCGGTGGCTATGACGTTCTTTTCGTTATTGAAAGGTGTTTCAGCCTGTAGCTCTCGGCGACATGCCGTTTGACCTCAGCGAACCAGTCACCGGGTAGCGGTCCGAGAACGCATGAGTCGTCGACAAAGCTCTTTCGCGAGATCCATTCGGCAGGCCTGAGATCGGGACCCGGCCAGACGAAGACGTTAACCTCGTCCGTGTAAAGCCATTGGGGCTCTGCATCGAGCCCGAGATGCCTGCGCAGTCCCGGCGGCACTTCCATGGCACGGCGTCCATAGGGCGGCCGCATGTGGGATATGCCCAGCGCGTATACGAGGGTCGACCCGAATTCGTCGTTTTTCGCAAGGATCAGAGCCGCCGGATAGGTCTTTTCGCCGTCCTCCCTGCGCCTTGCCTTGCTGGACCACAGATATTCATATGCAATGACGTGCCCGATCGGCGGCTTCGCGGGAATTTTCATCGGCGCGCCTAGCGCTTCACCGATCGCTCGTCATCCATGTCTGGAATGTCGCTGAGGTCATAAGGTTCGTCGGTCTCGACCTTCGCCTGCATGATGAGCTCTATGTCGCTGGGGGAAAGCTCTTCCACGGGCACGGCAACCCTGAACCTTTGCCACAGTTGCTGAAACATTTCCGCCGAAATGAGATAGGCGGTCGGCCTGCCATATCGCGTTATCTCGACAGGACCCTGATAAATCTTGTCGTGCCATTCGCCGAAATTCTTCTGGAACTCTGACGCCGGAACACTGGCCATGTCTTTTCTCCTTCCGCATCTTACGTAAGATACGGAGCAGCGCCTGCGTGTCAAGCTATTCACCGGCGAGCCAGTTCACACTCTTTTTGTTCGCGCCGGCGTCGCATTTGCCTGATCGCTGGGTTCAGCAATTTGCGATGGTCGCATCGGCGCTTCGAACCATATGTTTGCGCGCCGATGGAGGAGGGATGATGGGAGAGGGCGAAATTCACACCGGCGGCTGCCTTTGCGGCGCGGTGCGGTTCCCGACGCGCGGGCCGCTGCGCGGCGTGATCTACTGCCACTGCTCGCAGTGCCGGAAGCAGAGCGGCCACTTCTACGCCGCCACGAACGTCCTCGACCCGGATATCGCCGTCGAAGGGAGCGACGAGTTGAGCTGGTATCGGTCCTCGCCCGAGGCGCGGCGCGGATTTTGCCGCACCTGCGGGTCCGCGCTCTTCTGGAAGCGGGACGGGTCAGACCATATCTCCGTCCTGGCGGGCGCGTTCGATCAGCCCACAGGGCTGAAGGGCGCGCATCATATCTTCGCAGCCGACAAGGGCGATTACTACGCGATCGCGGACGGATTGCCGGCCCACGACCGCTGGGCGGAGTGAGAGCCGGCGCCCGCTGCTAGGGCCGCGTCTCTCTGTTGCGGTCGCGGTGGCCGGTCATCCCGTAGGGTCGATTGGAGGCGTTGGCCCTGTAGGAGGAACGATCCCTGTAGGAGACGCCGCCGCCCTGGTAGCTGCTGCGGCTCATGGACGAATGGCTCCAGTGATGACCGCCGCCATGGTGGCGATAATAGCGGTAGTGGTGCCGGCGGTAGCCACCGTAATAACCGCCATAGACCACGCCGCCGTAATACGGGCCGTAATAGCCGGGCCCGAAATAGGGTCCGTAATAGCCGGAATAGACGTAGTCGCCGTAATAGGGCCCGCCGTCGACGCAGCCGGCGAGGCCGAGGCCCAGCACGCCGATCGCTCCCGCCAATGCCAATCCTTTGATAGACATTTTCTCGTTTCCTTTCTGAAAGAGGATATGGAACAGGGCGAAAGGGCGGCAAGCAGAGGCCGCAGCCACGAAACCGTTGTTCGCCGGGCATTTTCTTCACGCGTCCCGGGCGATAAGGAGCGGTGGAGAAGCGGAGGGAGCCATGCTGCGGCTTGTCAATGCGTTCAGGAATTCCTCGCGTGCCTTCGGCCGGCTCGTTCGCTCCGAAGCCGCTTTCCAGCAGGAGGTGGCGCTGCTCGTCCTGTCGCTGCCCGCAGGCTGGTTCCTCGCCACGACATGGCGCGGCTATGCGCTGCTGGTCGGCTCGCTGATCGTGCTGATGATCGTCGAGGTGCTGAACACCGCGGTCGAAGCCGCCTGCAACGCCTTCTCCCGCGAATTCAATATCGAGATCCAGCTTGCCAAGGATTGCGGCTCGCTTGCCGTACTGCTCGCGATCGTCCTGGCCGCGATCGTGTGGCTTTTGGCGCTCGTGGACTTTTTCCAGGGCGCCGTATCGTAGCAATCAGTCGGCTGCTCGCCCCTTGCGGCGGTTCTCGAGCCTCTGGATGTCCTCCGCCAGCCTTTCGATGCGGGCGAGGATCGTGACAAGCTGGTCGTTGCGCAGCTGGTCGAGCTTATCGTGCAGCGCCATGATCTCGATCTCCGACTTCAGGTTCACCTCGTAGTCGTGCGCCGCGTCGAGGCGGTCGTGCTCGGCCTGCCGGTTCTGCGACATCATGATGACCGGAGCCTGGATGGCGGCGAGCATCGAGAGCAGCAGGTTGAGGAAGATGAAGGGATAGGGGTCGAAGGCGTCTCTCGCCAGCAAGAGATTGCTGGATGCCCAGACCGCGAGGAAAAGGCAGAAGCCGATGATGAACCGCCATGAGCCGCCGACGCGGGCGATCGAATCAGCCAGCCGGTCGCCGAAGGACAGGTGCTTCTCATAGGCCTCGTTCGTGTCGCGCGAGACCGGACGCCTTTCCATCGTGCTCTGCAGCACGTTTCGTTCGCCGCGTGTAAGGGTGTCCGGGCGCCGCTTCAGCCAGTAAAGCGCGAGTTCGGGGATCGATTTCATGGCAGCATCTTTCCATCGTTCGATGGCGCAGGCTCTTGCGCCTGATCCAGGAGTAGAGGCAATTTGCGGCGCCGCAAAGCGGCTGCCCGTCGGACAGGGAAACGGGAAATGGCGCGCTCGATAGAGGTTTTCGCGAAAATCCGGGAACGCGCGGCCAAGCGGAAGGGCGGCGACGCCGTCCTGCAGACACTGCTCGGGCCGGTTCCCGACAACACGGCGCTGGCCGCGCTCCCCGACGACCGGGTCCTCTCGCTCATGTCGGAGCGCATCTTCTCGGCCGGCTTCGTCTGGCGGGTGATCCGCGAGAAATGGCCGGGCTTCGAGGAGGCGTTCCTCGGCTTCGAGCCGAAACGGCTCCTGTTCCAGCCGGACGACTTTTGGCACGATCTTTCCGCCGACAAGCGCATCGTGCGCAATCCGCAGAAGATCAGGGCAGTGCGCGACAACGCCGCCTTCGTGACCCGCGTTTCCGCCGAGCATGGCGGCTTCGGCAAATTCCTCGCCGAATGGCCGAAGGACGACCAGGTCGGGCTGATCGCCTTTCTGGCGAAGAACGGGACGCGGCTCGGCGGCCATACGGGCCAGTATTTCCTGCGCTGGGCCGGTTGGGACGCCTTCATCCTCTCGACCGACATGGTGCTGGCCTTGCGCGATGCGGGGCTTGAGCTTGCCGAGGCGCCCAGTTCGCGAAAGGACATGGCTGCGATCCAGGAACAGATGAACCGCTGGGCCGCCGAGACCGGGCTGTCCTACGCCCATATCTCGCGCATCCTCGCGATGTCGACCGGCGAGAACCGCTCGCCAGAAGAGATCCGCGGCCGCATGGGCGGCGAGGATTAGCCGCCGCATTGCAACACCGGAACCGTCAAGCTACACGTCGCGCATGACCCGCGACACGCTTGCCATTGCCGTTGCCCAGCTCAATCCGGTCGTCGGCGACATCGCCGGAAACCTGGCCAAGGCGCGAGAGGCCCGCGCCGACGCCGCGCGGCAGGGCGCGGAGCTGATCCTGTTCACCGAGCTCTTCATCGCCGGCTATCCGCCGGAAGACCTTGTGCTGAGGCCGACTTTTCTCGAAGCCTGCGAAAGAGCCGTGCAGGAGCTTGCGGAGGATACGGCCGACGGCGGTCCGGGCGTGGTCATCGGGACGCCGCTGAAGCGGGCTTCCGGCATCCACAATTCGGTCATGCTGCTCGAAGCCGGCAAGGTCGCCGCGGAGCGCTACAAGATCAACCTGCCGAACTATGGCGAGTTCGACGAGAAGCGCGTCTTCGTCGCCGGCCCCAACATGCCGGGGCCGATCAACTTCCGCGGCGTCCGGCTTGGCATCCCGATCTGCGAGGACATCTGGGGCGACATGGGCGTGTGCGAGACGCTTGCCGAGAGCGGCGCGGAGCTGCTGCTCGTCCCCAACGGATCGCCCTACTATCGCGGCAAGGTCGATGTCCGCCACCAGGTCGCCATCCGCCAGGTCGTGGAGACCGGGCTGCCGCTGATCTACGCCAACCAACTCGGCGGCCAGGACGAACTGGTCTTCGACGGCGCTTCCTTCGCCATCCAGGCGGATCGGACGCTGGCCTTCCAGATGAGCCAGTTCGAGGAAGCGGTCGCCGTCACGACCTGGAAGCAGCGCGGCGAGACCTGGGCCTGCGAGCGCGGGCCGATGTCGAAGATCCCCGAACGCGAGGAGGCCGACTATCGCGCCTGCATGCTCGGCCTGCGCGATTACGTCAACAAGAACGGCTTCAAGAATGTCGTGCTCGGCCTGTCGGGCGGCATCGATTCGGCGCTCTGCGCAGCGCTTGCCGTCGACGCGCTCGGCGAGGAGCGCGTGCATGCGGTCATGCTGCCCTACCGCTATACGTCGAAAGCATCGCTGAAGGACGCGGAGGACTGCGCCCGGGCGCTTGGCTGCCGCTACGACATCGTCCCGATCATGGACCCGGTTCAAGGCTTCTCGCACGCGCTTTCCCAGCTTTTCGAGGGAACCAGCGAAGGCATAACCGAGGAGAACCTGCAGAGCCGCGCGCGCGGCACCATCCTCATGGCCATCTCGAACAAGTTCGGCTCGATGGTCGTCACCACCGGCAACAAGTCGGAGATGTCGGTCGGCTACGCGACGCTTTACGGCGACATGAACGGCGGTTTCAACCCGATCAAAGACCTCTACAAGATGCAGGTCTATGCCCTGTCGAGATGGCGCAACGCGCATGTGCCGCCGAGCGGGCTCGGCCCCTCGGGCGAGG
>JBQCFH010000044.1:0-2516 GCA_051959385.1 Rhizobiaceae bacterium
AGCATGGATGGCGAATTGTCGGCCCAAAGCCAGACCGTGTGCGCGGCTTCCCACTCGCGGTCGCGGATATAGGTGTGATCGTCGCGCGCGGAGCGCCGCCAGTCGATGCGCGAAATCGCATCGCCTTCGACATACGGTCGGAACTGCCAGAAATTCTCGCCGATGCCCTGCTTGCGCCGGCCGTGCCAGCCGGCAATCACCGTATTGACGACGCGGCGCGCCTCCACCAGCAAATCAGGTACGAGCGCTGCTTGCGAGCGGCCGCGGGCGAGGGCGTCGCTGGTGGTTGCGGGAGCGGTCGCCTCGCCGATCAGCGCCATCACATCTCCTTCACCAGCCGCGCCACCACGTCGCGCACGGTCATGCCTTCGGCGCGGGCGGCGAAGGTGAGCGCCATGCGGTGCTGGAGCACGGGTTCGGCGAGTGCGCGCACATCGTCGGTCGAAGGCGCGAGACGGCCGTCATAAAGCGCACGGGCGCGGGCGCAGAGCGTCAGCGCCTGGCTGGCGCGCGGGCCGGGACCCCAGGCGACATGCCTGTCGGTCTCTGCCTTGCCCTGGCCGGGGCGGGCGGAGCGGACCAGATCGAGGATGGCGGTCACCACGCTCTCCGGCACCGGCATGCGCCGCACCAGAAGCTGGATCTCCTTCAGCCGTTCGGCCGTAAGGACGTTCGCAGCCTTCGCTTCCTCGACGCCGGTGGTCTCGAGCAGCACGCGGCGTTCCGCCTCCAGTTCGGGGTAGAGGATGTCGATCTGCATCAGGAAACGGTCGAGCTGCGCCTCCGGCAGGGGGTAGGTGCCTTCCTGCTCCAAGGGGTTCTGCGTGGCGAGCACGTGGAAGGGCGAGGGCAGGTCGTGGCGCGCGCCGGCCACGGTCACATGATACTCCTGCATGGCCTGCAGGAGCGCCGACTGGGTTCGCGGCGAGGCGCGGTTGATCTCGTCGGCCATCAGGAGCTGTGCGAAGACCGGCCCGCGGATGAAGCGGAAGGACCGTTTGCCCCTCGGGTCCTGCTCCATGACTTCGGAGCCGAGTATATCGGAGGGCATCAAATCGGGCGTGAACTGGATGCGGCGCGCGTCGAGGCCGAGCACGATGCCGAGCGTCTCGACGAGCTTGGTCTTGGCGAGGCCAGGCACGCCGACCAGAAGACCGTGGCCGCCGGCAAAGAGCGTCACCAGCGCCCGCTCGACCACGCCGGCCTGGCCGAAGATGACCCTGCCGACGCCTTCCTTCACCTGGGCGATATCGGCCAGCGCACGCTCGGCCTCGGCGACCATTTGCTTCTCGTCGATGGGCTTGTCGGTGGCGATGACGCTCATGCCGCTTGCTTCCCTTGTTGCGCGGGTCACGCTGCTTTTGAGGTGATTCGCGTCTTGGCACGACCAATGTCGTGAACTTAAATCACGCCCGATAGCTGACAAGCGGAACAACAGTGACTATTTCGTGACGATGCCCCACGACGAACAGCAGCCGAACGCGACGCTTACGGCGGTCCGCGACACGAGCGGGCTGGAAGCGCTGATCTCGCGCGCGGCGCGCGCCGGCAAGGGCGCGGCCCCGGTCGAGCGCTGGAATCCGCCTTTCTGCGGCGATCTCGACATGGAAATCAGGGCGGACGGCACCTGGTTCTACATGGGCACGCCGATCGGCAGGATGCCGCTGGTCCGGCTGTTTTCCACCGTGCTCAGGAAGGATGAGGACGGCAGGACCTATCTCGTGACGCCGGTGGAAAAGGTCGGCATCCGGGTCGCGGATGCGCCCTTCGTGGCCGTCGAGATGGACGTTTCGGGCGACGGCGACGGCCAGGTGCTCACCTTCCGCACCAATGTCGGCGACGTGGTGGAGGCCGGGCCGGAACATCCCCTGCGCTTCGTGGACGAGGCCGATACGGACGGGCTGAAGCCCTATCTGCATGTGCGCGGCCGGCTGGAAGCGCTGGTGGCGCGGCCGGTCATGTACGAGCTAGTCAATGCCGGCGAGGAGATCATGGCCGGCGGCCGGCTGATGTTCTCGGTCCGCTCGAAAGGCATGGTCTTCCCGATCATGCCGGTCGAGACGCTGAAGAAGCTGAGCGCGTAACATGGACGTGCCCGCGGTCCAGCCCTTCTCGGCCGCCGATTGTCGCCGCCGCGCGGAGCGCCGCAACGCGCTGGCGCATGATGACGATTACGGCGACCACGGGATCAATCCGGAAATCCGCCATCTGATCGTGAGGGACGGCCTCCGCGACGCGGCCGTGTTGATACCGGTTGTCGACCACAGCGGCGGCGCGACGGTCATCCTGACCAAGCGCACGGAGAAGCTCAGGAGCCATTCCGGGCAGATCGCCTTCCCGGGCGGCAGCATCGACGCAGCGGATCGCTCGCCGGAAGAGGCGGCGCTGCGCGAGACCGAGGAGGAGATCGGCCTCGACCGCAGCTTCGTCGAGGTGATCGGACGGCTGCCGGACTACGTCTCGGGGAGCGGCTTCCGGGTGGCGCCGGTTCTCGGGATCGTGCGGCCCGGCTTCCT
>JBQCFH010000045.1:0-12425 GCA_051959385.1 Rhizobiaceae bacterium
TTCGAGATCGCGCTCGAGCGCGAGATAGCCCGACATCGAATCGGGGCTGTTGTAGGCAAGCCGCCGGCCGCGCAATTTGCCGACGGGCAACATTGCTGCGCCATCCCGCGGATGTGCCGCGGCGGCACCGCCTTCTCCCCGGCGCATCAGGATGACGCTGGAATAGAAGATCCCCTCCCCGCCCTCGAACTCCGAATAGTCCGGCTGGCCAACCACTTGCACGTAGGCCGCCAGGCCGAACTCCATGGGTCCCCAGCAGGCCTGCGCGAAGAGCAGCCTCGGGTGGCGCCACAGCGCCGGCAGGTCGAGCGCCTTCGGCAGATACGTTTCGAAAGCCGGCGCGACTGCCGTTCCATCGGCAGGGAGCGCAGCGCCGGAAGCGGCCGGCAGGTCGGCGTTCCGCCGGGTCAGTTCCTCGGGCGCGTCGAGACCCGCCGAGCGCAGCGCGTCGCGCAGCCGCGCCCATTGCCGGTCGGTTTCGGCGCGCGTTTCGGGCCAGTCATACATCGGCAAGGCAGCGACAAAGGCGTTCATGCCGCACCTTCGGCAGATGTTATCGGCAATGGCAAGTTCGCTTTCAGAATGATTTGACCCTTCGGCGCCGCCCCACATCTGCCTGCCGGCATCTTCTCCGCGCGAGCGGGGAGAAGAACGCCTTCATCCGCCGCTTTCGCCAATCGGCAACGCTGCCGGACAATCGCCGTCGCGGCAGTCGGTCATCTCCCCGTTCACGGGAAGAAGTGCGCTCCGTTCGATAGACTCAGGAGAGGCGATGAGGGGCGGCGCGGACGGTCGATGCTGCGATGTGCCGCTCACTCTTTCGGCGGCTCGGCCGGCACGGGCGCGGTGCCGAGACCGCTCAGATTGCGCGCGCGCACTCTCGGCCTGAAGGCGCGACCGGGCTCCGGCGAGCGACGGAGGAAAGGATGCACGACGGGCTCCTTCGCCTTCAGCGCGTATTTCCGGAACATCGACCAGTAGTTCGGATAGACGTAGCCGTTGTTCATCGCAATCCAGTCCTCGCGGCGGGCGCGGAACAGCGCCGGCAGTTCATACCAGGCAACCGTCGGGCTGCGGTGATGGACGAAATGCAGATTGTTGTTGAGGAACAGGAACGATAGCGGCGAGCGCTCGACGATGATCGTGCGCCCCTCCGGCTGTTCCGACCATTGATGTTCCGCAAAGGTGCGGATTGAGATGATCGACTGGCCGAACCACGCCGGCACGAGGATATAGAGCCAAAGCGGCATGCCGAAGGCGAAAACGATGACCGGAAGGACGATTGCCAGGCCGATTGCGTGGTTGATCCAGGCCCGGCGCACGGCGGGGTCGCCTGCGACGGCCAACCTGAAATCCGAGAGAAAGAAGCCGAACGCCGACATCCAGGGGCCGAGGAAAAACCGTCCAAGCATGGAGTTGTTGACCCGCAGCAGGAACTTCAGCACCTGCGGCAACTCCTCATGCTGCCACAGAGCTCGGTAGTAGCTCTCAGGATCGTCGAACGGGTCGGTCAGCCGCTCATCGGCATGGTGACGCAGATGCAGCGCCTTGAAGCGGCGATACGGCCAGGTGATCCCGATCGGAAGGAAGACCAGCGCCTCGTTGAGCCAGGCCTTGCGCGTCGGGTGGCCGTGACAGGCCTCGTGCGTGAGAGAAGATTGCATGGCGACGGCGATCGTGAGGACCGCCATCGCCAGCAGCCAATGCCCTGGCCACAAAAGAAGTCCCGCCCCCGCCCACGAGGCGTAGCATCCGGCAATCAGAAAGACGGTTGGCCATTCCACGGACCGAGCGCCCCCGCGCCTCGATGCCGAACCCCCCGCCGCCAGATTTTCCATAATGCTTCCAGTCACCCCAATTCGGTCATTCCTGACGCAACGCTGTCAGGAGAAGGGCGATGTTTCAACGCGACAATTTGCGTGAATTGTTGATTCTGCGCACCTTAGAAGGCTATTGTGGTACATTGTAAACAACGTCGGGAAAGGAAGTGACGATCGATAAGCGCGACCTTTCGGAACTCTTCCGCGAGCGGCTTAAATCTCTTCTCGACCGCTCCGGACAGAATCAGTCGACCTTCGCCGCGGCGGTCGGGATCGACCGCTCGGCGCTGTCGCAGCTTCTTTCGGGCGCCTCGACCCGCCTGCCCCGCGCCGAGACTCTCCTCAACATCGCCGCTGTGCATAAAGTGTCGCTCGACTGGCTGTTGGGCCTCAGCCACGACGAGACGCTCACCGGTGAGATCCGCGCCAGCTTCGAGATCGAGGAAGGCTTCGGCGGCTTCGACCGGACCCTTCTGGCGAGATGGCATGCCGAGGCGGTGGGCACGAAGATCCGCTACGTGCCGGCCGGGATTCCGGACCTTCTGCGCACCGACGAGGTGATCGAATACGAGGCCGGCATCGCGAACAAGAACAGGCTGGCCCAGATCGTCGAGACGCAATACCGGATCGACTACAACCGCCGGCCGGAGACGGACATGGAGGTCTGCATGCCGCGCCATACGCTGGAGATTTTCGCGCGCGGGCTCGGCGTCTGGGAGGGACTGTCGCGCGAGGCGCGCATGAAGCAACTCCAGCACATGGCGCGCCTGCTCGACGACCTCTATCCGACCTTCCGCCTGTTCCTCTACGATGGGCGGCAGCGTTACTCGATTCCCTACACGATCTTCGGCCCCTATCGCGCCGCCATCTACGCCGGCGACCTCTACCTGGTGCTGAACGCGACCGAAGCGATTCGCAGCCTGACCCGCCACTTCGACAATCTGATCCGCGCCGCCGAGGTCAATTCGCACGAGGCCGCCTCCTTCGCCGCAAATCTGCCCGTGACGTGAGGCATTGAGAGATCATGCTGGTCGGCGTTCAAATGATCGGCATAGACGGCAGGTGCGTTGACTGGATATAAAGAGTTCTTTATATCGTTATCTGATTATCGCGAACGCGAGGCCGCTTCCATGAGCAACCCGATAGACGAACTCCTTGCGGAGAAAGGCGTGCTGCTTGCCGACGGCGCCACCGGCACCAATCTGTTCGCGATGGGCCTCGAAGCCGGCGAGGCGCCGGAACTCTGGAACGAGAGCCATCCGGAGCGCGTCCGCGCGCTGCATCAGGGCTTTGTCGACGCCGGCGCCGACATCATCCTCACCAATTCCTTCGGCGGTACGCGCCACCGGCTGAAGCTGCATAACGCCGAGAGCCGCGTCCATGAGCTGAACCGCAAGGCGGCCGAGCTTGCCCGCGAGGTCGCGGCGGGCGCCGGGCGGCGGGTCATCGTCGCAGGTTCGGTCGGCCCGACCGGCGCGCTGCTCGAACCGCTCGGGGAACTGACGTTCGAGGATGCGGTCGACGCCTTCGCCGAGCAGATCGCCGGGCTGAAGGAAGGCGGCGCCGAAGTCGCCTGGATCGAGACCATGTCGGCTCCGGACGAGATCAGGGCCGCGGCCGAGGCCGCCATCCGCGTTGGCCTGCCTTACACCTATACCGGATCGTTCGACACGGCCGGACGCACGATGATGGGCCTGGCGCCGGCCGATATCCATGACGTTTCCGCAGGCCTCTCGGAGAAGCCCATTGCCATCGGCGCCAATTGCGGGGTCGGCGCGGCCGACATCCTCGCCTCGCTCCTCGACATGACGGAGCGCGACGCGGAGGCGACGGTCATCGTCAAGGGCAATTGCGGCATTCCCGAATTCCACGGCTCCGAAATCCACTATTCCGGCACGCCGGAATTGATGGCCGATTATGTGCGGCTCGCGGTCGACGCCGGCGCCAGGATCGTCGGCGGCTGCTGCGGCACCTCCTTCGCGCATCTGAAGGCCATGCGCGCCGCGCTGGATGGCCACCATAGGGCTGGCCGTCCGACCGTGGCCGACGTCGTCTCCCGCATCGGCCCGATGCGCAACAAGCCGGCCAACCAGAGCGGCGCCGGCAGCGATGGCGCAAGACGCGAACGCCGCCGGGCGCGCGGCTGAGCGGCATCGATCGGCAAGGAACGGTTTACCCATCCTGGTAACCTGGATTTTCCGACTTCGCGGTAGATCAGGCGGACCTTTTTGGGAGAACCGTCATGCGTCGAGCCGCATTTCCGATCCTCGCCGCCTTGCTGTGGCTGACGCCCTCGGACGCCACGGCCGAGCCCGTATCGTTTTCGATCGCACAACGTTCGGCGGGGTCCGGCGCCAGCCTGCCGCGCTGGGGAAAGGTTTATCTCGACATCGCCTACAGCGCCGACCGGCCCGTGCGCTTCCAGGCGAGCGCCTTCAAGGACGGACAGCAAGCCTCGAAAGGCCAGGCGATGAACGGCGCTGTCGTCCACCCCGCAGGCCAGGGTCACGCGCTTGTCTGGGTCGGCTTTTTCGAGCCGGCCGAAATCGATGCAATCAGGATCACCGCCTACGACGAGGAGTTCAAGCCGCTGACGGCGCTCGGCGAACCGTTCCGGGTGCGGTGGAGCGGAGAGAAGGCAGATGCCGCGGCGGAGCCGCCCGCCTGGGTCGCCAGCCTTAGCGACGAAGAGAGCCGGCTGGCGGACGAATACGCGCGTGCACATCCCGCGCCGCCGGACCCGTATGGCGAGATCGTCGTCACGCTGATGGCGCTGTCGGCGCCGATCTACCTTCTCGTTCAAGCCTTTGGCGCCTTTCGCTTTCGCGGAGGCTGGCGAATGGCCGCGCTTGCGCCGCTGATCGTGATGGGGCCGGTGCTTGCCGTCACCGTGCTCGGCCTGGCAAGCGGTTCTAACCTTTGGCCCCTCCTCCTGATCTTCACGGCCCCCGTCGCGCTGCTCTATTTTCTATGCCTTTTTGCCACCCGCCTCGCCTTTGCCGGGCGCGCCTTCCGCTGAAATGGATAGTCCCGCCGCGAAAGTGGGTCCCTGCGGGCTCATGGCGAGGATTCTCGGCCATGCAGCTTGACGGTGATTTCCGCCATGCGCCTGCCCGGGAATTTCGCGCTTTCGAGTTCCTGAGCGAAAGGCTGGCGCGAGCCGTTGTCCGCGATCGTGGTCATTTGGCAGGGCGAGCCGCCGGGCGCGACATCGACGCCGGACTGCCCCTGATCGGCACGGGAGAGCGGCACGATAATCAGGCCTTGATGCCGGAGCGACGCCTGGGCGGATAGGAGTCATCTACTCAATGTGCCCGAAGCTCGAACAACATAGCACTCTTCGCCATTACGGTCTCCTTCGGAAGCACCCTGCGGCAACGGGCCGCCTTCCGCCGACAGTCTAGCCGCCGCGCCAATGGTGTGAATAACTTCCGTCCCTGACGGATTTGTGCACTGGCGGGCGTGTGCTTCGAGGCTCGCCTCGGTACAGGCTCAACTGTATGGCCCCGA
The DNA here is from genome assembly GCA_051959385.1 of Rhizobiaceae bacterium. Taxonomy (GTDB): domain Bacteria; phylum Pseudomonadota; class Alphaproteobacteria; order Rhizobiales; family Rhizobiaceae; genus Mesorhizobium_L. Next base: position 5,331 of record JBQCFH010000045.1, read on the forward strand.
CCGCCACCCCTGTCCCCTGCCTTGAGGGGGAGGGAGACGCCGGCACCGCTTTCCAAGCTGGAATGTCCAAGCTTTTCGCCGGCCCCCGCCTCAACCCTCGATGCCGAGCTTCTCCTTCACCAGCGCGTTGACCGCCTGGGGATTGGCCTTGCCGCCGGTCGCCTTCATCACCTGGCCGACGAACCAGCCGGCCATGGTCGGCTTGGCCTTGGCCTGCTCGGCCTTGTCCGGATTGGCCGCGATCACCTCGTCCACCGCCTTCTCGATGGCGCCGGTATCGGTGACCTGCTTCATGCCGCGCTTCGCGACGATTTCCTTCGGATCGCCGCCCTCGTTCCACACGATCTCGAAAAGATCCTTGGCGATCTTGCCGGAGATCGTGCCTTCCTTGATGAGGTCGAGGATGGCGCCCAACTGATCGGGCGAAACCGGCGTCTCCTCGATCGTCTTGCCGGTCTTGTTCAGCTGCCCGAGCAGGTCGTTGATCACCCAGTTGGCGGCAGTCTTGCCGTCGCGCCCGGCGGCGACCTTCTCGAAATAATCGGCAATCGCCTTCTCCGAGACGAGGATCGAAGCGTCGTAGGCCGAGAGGCCGAGGCTCGCGACCAGCCGCGCCTTCTTATCGTCGGGCAATTCGGGCAGGCCGACGGCGAGCGCGTCGACATAGGCCTGGTCGAATTCGAGCGGCAGGAGGTCGGGGTCGGGGAAGTAGCGGTAGTCGTGCGCCTCTTCCTTGGAGCGCATCGAGCGCGTCTCGCCCTTGTTCGGATCGAACAGCCGCGTCTCCTGGTCGATCGTGCCGCCGTCTTCCAGGATACCGATCTGCCGGCGCGCCTCGTAGTCGATCGCCTGGCCGGCGAAGCGGATCGAGTTGACGTTCTTGATCTCGCAACGCGTGCCGAACGGCTCGCCCGGACGGCGGACCGAGACGTTTACGTCGGCGCGCATGGAGCCTTCGTCCATGTTGCCGTCGCACGTCCCGAGGTAGCGCAGGATGGAGCGAAGCTTGGTCAGGTAGGCCTTGGCCTCGTCGGAGGAGCGCAGGTCGGGCTTCGACACGATCTCCATCAGCGCCACGCCCGAGCGGTTGAGATCGACGTAGGACATCGTCGCGTGCTGGTCGTGCAGCGACTTGCCGGCATCCTGTTCCAGATGCAGCCGCTCGATGCCGATCTCGATATCCTCGAAATTGCCCTGGCGGTCCGGCCCGACCGAGACCGTAATCGTCCCCTCGCCGACGATCGGCTGCTTGTACTGCGAGATCTGGTAGCCCTGCGGCAGGTCCGGATAGAAATAATTCTTGCGGTCGAAAACCGATTTCAGGTTGATCTTCGCCTTCAGGCCGAGGCCGGTGCGGATCGCCTGCTTCACACATTCCTCGTTGATCACCGGCAGCATGCCGGGCATGGCGGCGTCGACGAGGCTGACATTGGCGTTCGGCTCAGCGCCGAAGGCAGTCGATGCGCCCGAGAACAGCTTGGCGTTCGAGGTCACCTGGGCGTGCACCTCCATGCCGACGATCACCTCCCAGTCGCCGGTTGCGCCGGGAATGAGGCGTTTCGGGTCAGGCGTGCGGGTGTCGACAATGGTCATGGATGGTCCGATGGGGATGAAAATCTCGACCGTTGGCTATTGCAAAGCTTTCGGCAACGCAAGGCTTGGCCCGGCGGGTTCTTCGCTCGCGGACGTGCGCCGCTTGCGCTCGCCGGTTCCTCCCCCATGAAGAAAGGGTCGGCGAGAGCTAGAAAGGCCTCCGCCCCTTCGCGCCCCCCTCTGTCCTGCCGGACATCTCCCCCGCAAGGGGGGAGATCGGCTGTCATCGCGGCCTTCGCCAATCTCAAAAGCTGCAGAACAGGTGCAGGCGGCGCGGCAGGCCTGATCTCCCCCTGCGGGGAGACGTCCGCAGGACAGAGGGGGCGCTGTCCCGCAAAGCTATCCGCATCGATGTGATCTGGACGCGTGCGCACTGGCGGAGGCGCAGAAGGCGTTTGAGCCGACGTCCTGACCGGAGCACGGTCGTATCGCGTTCAAAGCGCCGTGATCTGCGGCTTTCGGGTTAACCAAGCGGCCGGATAGTTTCATCTTTACCTTCCCGCTTAACACAGTCTGCGCCATGTCCGGCTAGATTCCGCGCTCGAACGAATGCGGGTGCGGATATGAGCCAAGGACGCCGATACGACTGGGTCGACGCCGCCAAGGGGCTGTCGATCATCCTCGTGGTGATGATGTACGCGGCCTACAATGTCGGGGAACACACCGGCGGCGTCGGCGTGCTGCATTATGTGATCGGATTTGCCACGCCTTTCCGCATGCCGGAATTCTTCCTGATCTCCGGCCTGTTCCTGTCGCGGGTCATCGAGCGCGACTGGAAACGCTACGCCGACCGGCGCGTGGCGCACTATCTCTACTTCTATGCCGTCTGGGTGACGATCGATTATGTGCTGAAGGTCGGCATCGCCGGCCATGACATTCCAGGCATGCTGTCCGGCATCGCGTTGGCGGTCGTCGAGCCCTATGGCGTGCTGTGGTTCATCTACATGCTCGCCGTGTTCAGCCTCGCGGCAAAGCTCGCCTGGCAGATGAAGCTGCCGCACTGGCTGGTGCTCGCCCTCGCCGCCGTCCTGCAGATGGCGCAAATCCAGTCGCCGAGCTATGTCGTGGTGCAGTTCTGCGCCTATTTCGTCTTCTTCTATCTCGGTTATGCCGGCTCGCGTTACGTGTTCCGCATCGTCGATGCCGCGTCTCGGCGCCCTGCCCTCGCCTGGGGCGGGCTGGCGCTGTGGGCGCTTGTCGAAGCCTTTCTCGTCTTCTGGCCGGACGGGCGTCCCGCGCCGATGGAGATGCACATGGGGCTGGCGGCCTTCCCGCCGCTGCATCTGGCGCTCGCCATCCTGGGCGCGATCGCATTGTGCACGCTGGGCTACCTCTTGATGCAGTTGCCCTACACCGACTGGCTGCGCTGGCTCGGCGAGCACTCGCTCGTCGTCTATCTGGCCTTCACGCTGCCCATGTCGGCGGTACGCATCATCGCCATGAAGAGCGGCATCCTGACCGGGCCGAGCGAACTCGGCATCGCCGTGCTGGTGATGGCGGTAGGCGCCCCGGTCGTGCTCTACCTGCTGGTCAAGCGGTTCGGCCTCGGCGAATTCCTGTTCGAGCGCCCGGCCTGGGCGCACATTCCGGGCACGCCTGGCAGCCGCGTCAGGAAGGAAGCCGTCGCGCCGGCCGAATAGCCGCGACGATCCGTCCCCGGCTTTTTCGCCAGGACAGGCCGGCGGGTCTCGCGATCCGCGGCGCTTTCGGGTATGGAGCGCGGAAGTGCAACCCGCTCCATGCGACCGCTGACGCCATGAAATCCGCCGTCGTCCTGCTCCCAGGCCTCAACCGCGACCGTGACATGATCGCGGCGCTCACCAAGATTTCGGGCAAGCCGCCGGTCACGATCTGGCAGACGGATACCGAAATTCCCGATGTCGACCTGATCGTCATTCCCGGAGGCTTCTCCTATGGCGACTATCTGCGCTGCGGGGCGATCGGCGCACGCATGCCGGTGATGCGCGCGGTGGCCGAGAAGGCGGCGAAGGGCGTGATGGTCATGGGGGTGTGCAACGGCTTCCAGGTACTGCTCGAAGCCGGTCTCTTGCCCGGAGCGCTGATGCGCAATGCCTCGCTGAAATTCGTCTGCCGGGAAGTGAAACTGGAGGTGGCGAACGCCAACACGGCGTTTACGCGGCGCTACGCGCCCGGCCAGATCATCCGCTGTCCGGTGGCGCATCATGACGGCAATTATTTCGCCGATGCGGAGACGCTGGCGCGGCTGGAAGGCGAAGGTCGGGTCGTGTTCCGCTATGCCGAAGGGACGAACCCCAACGGCTCGATCAACGACATCGCCGGCATCATCAGCGAAAACGGCAACGTTCTCGGCCTGATGCCGCACCCCGAAAATCTGATCGAGGCGGCGCATGGCGGCCTGGATGGGCGGCCGCTGTTCGAGGGCCTCGTCGGCAAGGCGGCATGATGAGATTCGACCCCCTCTCCGCCTCGCGAAGCCTATCCTCGGGCCGGGGGTGGGGTGAGGCGATACGAGAGTCCAAGACATGACCTTTAGAATGAATCGACTGGCCGTCCTTTCGCTTGCATGCCTCGGCGCGCTCGCTGCCTGCCAGTCGAGCCGACCGAACATGAACGATAATTCGGCGGCCGTCGCTCTCCTGCAGCGCATCAATAACAACGCGCATACCTGCTGGATGCGCTCGAAGGACAAGGACTTCGACGGCTACAGCGTCGTCCCGGAACTCGACACGCAGGCCGGCAAGCCGCGCATCCTCGTCCTCGACAAAAAGGCGGCGCACGGACTGCCCAAGCTCGTCATTGAAGCCGACGGCAAGCCGGTCAAGGCGGCCGCCTACGGTCCGCTCCTGAGCGAGCCCGCCGGCAGCCGCATTTCCGCCGACCTCAAGCGCTGGGCCGGCGGCTCGGATGCCTGCACCGCCTAGCATGGGTCATTTTATCACCCCCCTCTGGCCTGCCGGCCATCTCCCCCTCAAGGGGGGAGATTACGCCGTCCTCGACTCGCGCTGCCAATCGCCGACCTCACAGAATGCGCGTCGGAGCGTGCCACCTCTGATCTCCCCCCTTGAGGGGGAGATGGCCGGCAGGCCAGAGGGGGGTGCTGCCCGATCGGGATTCGCGCGATGAACGAACCCAAAATCACCCCCGATCTCATCGCCGCGCATGGGCTGAAACCCGACGAATACCAGCGCATCCTCGACCTGATCGGGCGCGAGCCGAGCTTTACCGAGCTTGGCATCTTCTCGGCCATGTGGAACGAGCACTGCTCGTATAAATCCTCGAAGAAATGGCTGCGGACCCTCCCCACGAAGGGCCCACGCGTGATCCACGGGCCGGGCGAGAATGCTGGGGTCGTCGATATCGGCGATGGCGACTGCGTTATCTTCAAGATGGAGAGCCACAACCACCCCTCCTACATCGAGCCCTACCAGGGCGCGGCAACCGGCGTCGGCGGCATTCTCCGCGATGTCTTCACCATGGGCGCGCGGCCGATCGCGGCCATGAACGCGCTGCGTTTCGGCGAGCCCGACCATCCAAAGACGCGGCATCTGGTCGCCGGCGTCGTCTCCGGCATCGGCGGCTACGGCAACGCCTTCGGCGTGCCGGTGGTCGGCGGCGAGGTGAACTTCGATGCGCGTTATAACGGCAACATCCTGGTCAACGCCTTCGCCGCGGGCCTGGCGAAGACCGACGCGATCTTCCTTTCCGAGGCGAAGGGGGTCGGCCTGCCGGTCGTCTATCTCGGCGCCAAGACCGGCCGCGACGGCGTCGGCGGAGCGACCATGGCGTCGGCCGAATTCGACGAGAAGATCGAGGAAAAGCGCCCGACCGTGCAGGTCGGCGATCCCTTCACCGAGAAGTGCCTGCTCGAAGCCTGCCTCGAACTGATGGCCTCGGGCGCGGTCATCGCCATCCAGGATATGGGCGCCGCCGGCCTCACCTGCTCGGCGGTCGAAATGGGCGCCAAGGGCGACCTCGGCATCGAGTTGGAACTCGATCATGTGCCGGTGCGCGAGGAGCGCATGTCGGCCTACGAGATGATGCTGTCGGAGAGCCAGGAGCGCATGCTGATGGTGCTCCGCCCCGAAAAGGAGGCGGAAGCCGAGGCGATCTTCACGAAATGGGGGCTCGATTTCGCCGTGGTCGGCCACACGACCGACGATCTGCGCTTCCGTATCCTGCACAAGGGCGAGACCAAGGCCGATTTGCCGATCAAGGAGCTCGGCGACCAGGCGCCGGAATACGACCGGCCCTGGGTCGAGCCGAAGCGCGCTCTCCCGCTCGCCGCCGGCAGCATTCCCGAAGCCGATATCGCCGACGCGCTTCTGAAACTCGTCGGGTCTCCGGACCTCTCCTCGCGCCGCTGGGTGTACGAACAATACGACACGCTGATCCAGGGAAATTCCCTGCAAAGGCCAGGCGGCGACGCCGGCGTGGTGCGGGTGGAGGGGCATCCGACCAAGGCGCTCGCCTTTTCCTCCGACGTGAACCCGCGCTATTGCGAGGCCGACCCGTTCGAGGGCGGCAAGCAGGCGGTGGCCGAATGCTGGCGCAACCTGACCGCCACCGGCGCCGAGCCGCTTGCCGCGACCGACAATTTGAATTTCGGCAATCCGGAGCGGCCCGAGATCATGGGCCAGCTGGTCATGGCCGTGAAAGGCATCGGCGAGGCCTGCAAGGCGCTCGATTTCCCGATCGTGTCGGGCAACGTCTCGCTCTACAACGAGACCAACGGGCGCGGCATCCTGCCCACCCCCACCATCGGCGGCGTCGGGCTGATCCCCGACTGGCAGCGGATGGCGCGGATCGCGTTCGCCGGCGAAGGCGATGCGATCCTACTCTTCGGCGCGCCGGCCGACTACGGCGGCCACCTCGGCCAGTCCGCCTATCTGCGCGTCCTTCACGGCCGGGAAGAAGGCCCGCCGCCGCCGGTCGACCTCTCGCACGAAAGGAAGGTCGGCGATTTCGTCCGCACGCTGATCCGCGAGGGCGTGACGACCTCCGTGCACGACTGCTCCGACGGCGGGCTCGGCGTGGCATTGGCCGAAATGGCCATGGCGTCGGGCATCGGCGCTGCGATCGACGCGCCGACTGGAGCTTCGCCGGCAGCCGCGTTCTTCGGCGAGGACCAGGGCCGCTATGTCGTGACGGTGAAGGCCGGATCGGCGGATGACATCCTCCAGCGCGCCGCGAAGGCCGGTATACCGGTCCAGCGCATAGGGACAACGGGCGGCGCGGAATTGAAACTCGGCAAGGCGCGTGCGATAGCGGTAGCCGATCTCAAGACGGCGCATGAGGGCTGGTTCCCGGCCTTCATGGACAGGTAGCAAGCTTGCCTTAGGGGCCGTGCTGCCTAGGCGCTTCACATGGAAATGTGCGACTATGACCGATACGTCGTCCACGAACGTCGTCACGACGATGCACCGCAGCGGTTACGAACAGTATGGCCGCGAAATGTTGCGTACCTTCCTTGAGCATTGGCCAGAGGATGTGCGGCTTACGCTCTATGCTGAGGGCTTCGAG
>JBQCFH010000046.1:0-5756 GCA_051959385.1 Rhizobiaceae bacterium
CTCTTCGGCCATGTCGCGAGCCGCGACGCGACAATCATGAAAGCGGTTGCCGAGTGGCGGAAGCTTTCGGGCTCCATCCCCGGTCCGTTCGAGACATGGCTGGTCCACCGCGGGCTAGAGACGCTCGAGGTCCGCTTCGACCGCATGTGCACGACGGCGGAGCTGCTTGCGCCGCGGCTGGCCCAGCATCCTGCCGTCAAGGCGCTGCGCTATCCGGGCTTGGACACTGATCCTTCCCACAATCTGGCGCGGGCGCAGATGGAGCGCTTCGGCTTCATGATCAGCCTGACGCTGGAATCGGAAGAAGCGGCCGAGCGCTTCATCAACGGCTGCGAACTCCTGCAGCCTGCCACGTCCTTCGGCGGCGTGCACAGTTCGGCCGAGCGCCGCGCCCGCTGGGGCGATGCCGTCGATCCCGGCTTCGTCAGGCTATCGGTCGGCTGCGAGCCTGCGGAGGAGCTTTGGGAGACGCTTCAGGCGGCGCTGGAAGCGAAAGACGTATAGGGTCATACGTCTCCAGCCGTGATCCGCCGATGGCCATGGAAAACGCGGACGATTTCGATGCCCTTCTCGGCCACTCGGTAGAGCGCAACATAATCTCCGACGACGACGTGTCGTATCCCCGCCGTGATGTCGTTTCTTTCCATGCCCAAATAGGGAAAGTGCGTCAGCCGCAGTCACTTCTCGTGAAAAGCATCGACCAGACGAACCGCGGCTGCCGGATTGCGCTCCGCCAGATAGTCGCCGATCCGTTCAAGATCTTCTTCAGCGCGGGGTAGGAGATAATAGATCACCTGCTGCCGACCGCGCGATCCGCCATGACCTGATATTTGGCGCGGAGGCGATCCATGATCGGCGGCCCGGGCTGAGCCGGCCCGCTGTCTATGCCTTCCTGCACCAGCGCGCGCAGTTCCTCGAGCGTATAGCCGAACAGGTCGCGCCGTTCCTTCCATTGGCGCAGCGCGTCGCGCACGACCTCGCTGGCGGAAGCATATTCGCCGGCGGCAACCGCTTCGTCCACCTCGGCGGCGAGTTCCGGCGAAAGCGTGATGCTTCGCTTGTCGACATTGGTCATGCAGGCCTCCTGTCGTTCCGGATGGATCAACGGGAAGGTAGGATCAAATCGTACCACAGGCAAGCACATCATTTGTGGACATGCTGCCGTAACGAACGAAAGGAAAATGCCAGCCGGCCTGTAAGCCGGGTTCTGTATGGCCCCGCCGCCTCGCGGCGGCGGAACGTGGCGGCCATTCATCTGGGACGGATGTCGCCATCCGCCTCGTGCAACCAACCCGGATGGCCGGGCCGGAAACGACCCTGAAGGTTGCCCTTCCCGCCATCCCTATTCGGTCTTGCTCCCGATGGGGTTTACCATGCCGTCCCTGTTGCCAGGGCCGCGGTGGGCTCTTACCCCACCCTTTCACCCTTACCCCGCCAGTAAATCGGCCCATTAGCATCGGCTTGGCCGCGACAGACGGGCCGATTTACAGGCGGGGCGGTCTGCTTTCTGTGGCACTTTCCCTGGGGTTGCCCCCGCCGGCGGTTAGCCGGCATCGTGTTTCCGTGGAGCCCGGACTTTCCTCCCCGCCAATATATCGGCCCATCTGTAACGGGCAGGCCACGACAAAGGGGCCGATATATAGGCGGGGCGGCCGCCCGGCCGACTGGCACGCCGTATAAAGACGTTCGCCCGAGAAAATTCAATCCCGGGCATGCGCGGGGCGTTGGCCCCGCGCCAGTTCCGTCACTTCACGTCGCCGCGTCGGCGAGTTCCGCTTTCACGCGGCCGCAATAGGCCGCCGATATGGGGTTCATATGCGTGGCGGCGTGGCCGGCATTGTACTTCAGGATCGTGCCACAGGTCGTGCCGTTGCCGGCCTCCTGGGCCATCGCCAAGTATTTCATGCCCCATTTGATGTTCGTTTCGGGATCGTAGAGCTGCTTGACGGTTCCGGAATAGCCGAGCATCCGGGCCGTCGCCGGCTTGATCTGCATGAGCCCGACCTCGCCGGCCAGGCCCGTCTCGTTCGGATCGTAGCCGCTTTCCACCTGGATCACCGCCCGCGCGAGCGACGACGCGACGCCGTACTCCTTGGCATAGCGGTCGATGATGTCGTTATAGGCCTGGCTGGGATCACCGGCCGGAGCGCTATGAGCCACCGCCGGCTCCTTGTCGATCGATGCAGTTTTCGTGCGATCTACTACCTCGACGCCCGGCAGACTCTTGGACCTGTCGGCCACCCGCCTTTCGTGGCGCGTGATCCTGGACGCGATCTTCTTCCTCGCTTTCTTGTGAACTTCGGCCTTGTGAACTTCGGCCTTAGGCTTTTCGGTCGATGGCTTCTCGGTCGATGGCTTTTGCTTCGCGGCGGCCAAGGCTTCCGCCATGATCTTGCCGCCGTCCATCGGCGCCTCGTGGGCATAGGCAGCAAAACTCGTCATACCGGCGGCAAGTGCCACCGCGATCGCAGTCACTCTTCTCATCAGGTCCTGGTCTGTGTTTGGCCGAAATGGGGGATTCCGGCATCAGGTTGTTGTTATTCCGGGACCGCACACAGACGGGACCCCGGCGCTTGCGGATCGCGATTTGGCGGGCGAATGGGCGTCAAAAATGACCCGGCCAGTCACATTGAGTGACGCTCGGTAACAAAAAAACAGCTTACGTAACGGTACTTAGGCGATGTTCTTTATGAGCTTGGCGAGCAATGCGCGCAACGTTTCCACGGTTGACCTGTCGGCGACGCCGTCGACGCGCGCGGGACGGAAATGGCGCTGCAACGCCGCCACGACGAGCCGCGTCATGTCGTCGAAAACGCCCCTGATCTCCACGCCATAGCCGTAAAGCGCCAGCATCGACTGCAGTTCCTCGACGGCAGGGCCGCTGTCGCCCTGCACCAGCACCGGCCCTTTCCGAAAAGGGATCGGCTCGACGAAATGGCCGATGCCCGCCGCCGCAAGTGTGGCCCAGGGGAACTTTTCGCCGGGATCGATCTTCCGCGCCGGCGCGATGTCGGAATGGGCCAGCACCCTTTCGGCTGCGACCCCATGGCGCAGCGAAATGCCCCGGCAGAGCTCTATGACCGCTGCGATCTGGCGCTCGCCGAAATCGGCATATCCGAGCAAATGGCCCGGATTGACGATCTCGATGCCGATGGAGCGCGAGTTCATGTCGGTCTCGCCCTGCCAGGAGCCGGCTCCGGCGTGCCATGCCCGATCGGCCTCGCGCACCATCTGCACGATGCGCCCGTCCTCATGGACCAGGTAGTGCGCCGAGACTTCGCTTGCGGGGTTGCACAGCCAAGCTTCCGCCCCCTCGCCCGTTTCCATGCCGGTATAGTGAAGGATGATGGCATCCGCTCGCTTGCCGTCCCGCCTCGGGCCGAAATTCGGCGAAACGCGAACCTCCGCGCCCGCGTGATCCGGCGCGAACCCGCTCATCTTCGCCTTCGCCCTCGTTCGATGGTCTCGTAGGCGGCATTGAGCGCGGCGATGCGCGTCGAGGCGATCGCGATGAATTCCTCGGGCAGGCCGCGGGCGATCGCCCGGTCGGGATGGTTCTCGCGAACGAGCTTCCGGTAGTGCTTGCGGATCTCCTCGAAGCTCGCGTCGCGTCCGATTCCCAGGATCTTGTACGGGTCCGTTTCGCCCAGCTCGGCATGCCGGGCCAATATGCTCTCGAAATGATCGGCGTCGATCTCGAATATCTCGGAAATGCGCCGCAGAAAGTTCACCTCCCGCTCATGCACCACGCCATCCGCCTTGGCGATGTGGAAAAGCCCGTCGAGGATGTCTTCCAGCATCGCGCAATTCGGGTGGCCGGAGCCGCACATGGCCGCCAGCCGCTCGGCATAGGCCTCGAAGCCCGCCGTATCCTGCTTCGCGATATCGTAGAGGCGGGCGACGTTGCGCGTTTCCTTCTGCGGCACATCGAAGATCTGCCGGAAGGCCCGGATCTCGTCCTGGGTCACGATGCCGTCGGCCTTGGCCATCTTCGCCGAAAGCGCGATCATGGCGACCGAAAACGCGACGCGACGCCTGAGCTCCGGGTCGCCGGCGAAGACTGTGCGCACGACTTCCAGCGCGTTGGAGAGCGCGGTCCCCGAAACGCGCGAGACGATATCCCCCAGGCGTGTCCAAATCGACATCGGGGCCGTTGTAGGGTCTGTTCGGCTCAAAGGGAACAGGCTTCGCGGGGCTTGCGATCATCCTCGGCCGCGGCGGTGTGGAAACCGCTTATTTGGTGACCGCCTTCGGCAGATTGACCCCGGCCGTCGTGGCCGGCTCCCCGCCGGCACGCGTCGGCGCCGTGTTCTCCGGCGTGTTGTCGGAAGATGGCGGAACGGTCGTCTTCGGATGCGGCGTAATCGTCCTGGTCATGTTGCTGGCGGTCGGCTCGTGATCCACGTTGGGACTGTTCGCGCCGCCCCAGCCCCAGATTGCGAGCGCAATGACAACGCAGGCGAAGATCGCACCCCAAAGATAGTATCTCATGGCCATATCCCTTCTGCCTTCTCAGCCAGAACGGGGAGCAAGCCTGATTGTTTCCGATGCAACTCCAGCCGCCGAACAAGAAAAAGGCCGGCGAACCGGCCTCTTTCTCGAATTGCCTGGGACGATTACTGCGCAGGCTTCGACGTGTCGGTTGACGGAGCCGTGGTCGTGGTACCACCGGATGCAGGCGGGGTCGCCTTGTTGGCCGGCGGCGTGGCCGGAGCGGTGGTAGCGGGCGGCGTCGTGCTCTGCGTCGTCTGATTGTCGGTGCCGCCATTGTCGTTGCATGCCGCAAGACCAAGCAAAGCGATCGCCGAAACGGACGCAAGAATGATCTTTTTCATTGTCCTTCTCCTTTCGAGGCTCGCCCGGTCACCCCCGAGCGGTCGTGGAAACAATGACTGCGGCGGTTCTTCGTTTCGTCACATTGGGTTACCGCATGTTACAGCTTCGGCTCCGCCTTTCGACTTGGACATTGCCGGCGATGGATTTCGGCCTTACAGGGGCCCGACCGATTATTCTGAACGGAGCAGATGATGGACGGCGGACGCTGGGATTTCTGGATCGACCGGGGCGGCACATTCACCGACGTGATCGGCCGTGACCCGGACGGCCTGCTGCATCCGCGCAAGCTTCTGTCGGAAAATCCCGAAGCCTATCGCGACGCCGCCATCCAGGGCATCCGCGACCTGCTCGGCGTCGCCGCCGGCGAGCCGATCCCGTCCGAACGCATCGGCGACATCAAGATGGGCACGACGGTCGCCACCAACGCGCTTCTCGAGCGCAAGGGCGACCGCGTCGCACTTCTCATCACGCGCGGCTTTCGCGATGCGCTCCGGATCGCCTACCAGGCACGGCCGGACATCTTCGCCAAGGAGATCATCCTTCCCGAACAGCTTTACGAACGGGTGATCGAGATCGACGAGCGCGTGCGTGCCGATGGCACGATCGAGAAGCCGCTCGATCTGGAAACTGTCCGGGCGGCAATGGAAGCGGCAAAGCGCGACGGTATCGACGCCGTGGCGATCGTCTTCATGCACGCCTGGAAATTCGCCGATCATGAGGTCGAGGCGGAACGGCTGTGCCGTGCGATCGGCTTTTCCCAGATTTCCGTCAGCCACAAGACTTCCCCGCTGATCAAGCTGGTCGGCCGCGGCGACACCACCGTGGTCGACGCCTATCTCTCGCCGATCCTGGGCCGCTATGTGCAGCAGGTTTCCGAGGAGCTCGATGTCGCCCGCACCGGCGCGCGACTTATGTTCATG
>JBQCFH010000047.1:0-3011 GCA_051959385.1 Rhizobiaceae bacterium
TGCGCGTGCGCGGCACGCGCAATTCGCGCGCCAACGTCCCCGCGCTCATGCCGAGCGGAACCAAATATTCCTCGCGCAGCAACTCGCCGGGATGGACGGGACGGGCGAACCTGATGCTCATGATCGAACTCCTAGTGATAATCCACGATCTCGACGTGCTCGGCGCCGGCCTCAGTCCAAACGAAGCAGATGCGCCACTGTTCGTTGATCCGGATCGAATGCTGTCCGGCACGGCTGCCTTTCAGTGCTTCCAGCCTGTTGCCCGGCGGAGAGCGCAGGTCCGCCAGCACATGCGCATTCTCGACCGCCTGCATTTTCCGCTCAGCTATGGCGAGCAGGTTGGAAGGAAAGCCCTTGATGGCCTTGCCGGCAACTACGGCTTCCGCGAACTTGCCCTTCAGCGAAACGATCACGAGCAGCATGTATCATTGATTGATACATAAATCAATCAGGACGTGGCGCCTTCGCGCGCTATTTCGCTGCCTCGGACGGAGACCGCGCAGCATTTTTCTCGCCCAGCCATGTCGGGTTCCGCCATTGTAAAACGTCCTATGCCTAGCCGTCGCTCGAGACGTGCAGTTTGATCAATGAGGAGACCCCGCCAATGCCCATGCCGAAGAACACGATCTGCCTGTGGTACGACAAGGACGCCGAAGAAGCGGCACGGTTCTATGCCTCGGTCTTTCCGGACTCGAAGGTCGGCAATATCTGGCGCGCGCCGGGCGACTATCCCGACGGCAAGGAAGGCGACGTGCTGGTGGTCGAGTTCACCGTCTGCGGCGTCGCCTGCATGGGGCTGAACGGCGGGCCGCAGTTCAAGCATGACCAGGCCTTCTCCTTCCAGATCGCCACCGACGACCAGGCGGAGACCGACCGCTACTGGAACGCCATCGTCGGCAATGGCGGCGCCGAGAACGCCTGCGGCTGGTGCAGGGACCGCTGGGGCGTCTATTGGCAGATCACGCCGCGCACCTTGACCGACGCGATGATCGCCGGCGGCGCCGAGGCGAAGCGCGCCTTCGAGGCGATGATGCCGATGAAGAAGATCGACGTCGCCGCGATCGACGCAGCCAGGCGGGGCTGAGGCGGCTCGACCCGCATATGACCATTTCACCCCCTCTGGCCCTTCGGGCCACCTCCCCCTGGCGGGCAGGGTAATCGCATATGGAAATACCCCCACCCCTAACCCCTCCCCACAAGGGGGAGGGGGACTTTGCTCCGCCACCGTATGGAGCAAATGTCGACGAACTTAGCTGGGAAAGTGGCGCCGGCGTCTCCCTCCCCCTTGTGGGGAGGGGCAGGGGTGGGGGTAATAAGCCACGCAATTCCATATGCGATTGCCCCTGCCCTGGCAGGGGAGGAAAGCCGCGGCGCCGCCGCTTTTCCCTCCCCTTCCAGGGGAGGGTGCCGAGCCCCCGGGTCCGGCCTTCGGCCGGCCCGAGGACAGGCTCCGCGAGGCGGGTGGGGTGGGCTGAAAGGCCTGTCCGAGCGCCCTGCCGCGGGGCTGACGGGCAGCGCTTCGGCTGCCCCTCCCTCCAGCCCCGTTCAGGGCATTGCCGTCGTGCCCCGCCCCTTCAGTTCCCGCGCCGCCGCTTCAAGCGCCTCCATGTCGCGGTCGCCGATGCGGTCGATCAGTTCCTGCGCCTGGTCGCCGGTGATGCCGGTCTTGAGCGCCAGCCGTTCGGCGTCGGTCGTGGCGGCGTAGTCGTCGATGTGCTCGTCGGCGTTGCTTCTCGGATGGTTCATGGTGCTGCCTCCTTGCCTTGGCCTGCGCTCTAGGTGCGCAGGCGGCTCTCCCCTGACATGGAGGCGTGGCGGACCGTGGCAAGGGCGCGAAGCTTCGGCAGGTGCTCGCGAAGCGAGCCTCGAAGGACGCACCAAAGCACCCCCTCCCCCAAAAAGAAAAAGCCGGGCTTTGATCCCGGCTTTTTCGTCCGTTCAGGCGGGAAGAAGCGGTCAGTTCACCGCGTCCTTGAGACCCTTGCCGGCGGAGAATTTCGGCGCCTTGCGGGCCGGGATCTTCACCGGAGCGCCGGTCTGCGGGTTGCGCCCGGTGGACGCTTCCCTCTTCACCACCGAGAAATTGCCGAAGCCGACCAAGCGGACGTCGCCGCCCTGCTTGAGTCCCTTGGTGATGACGGCAAACACCGCATCGACCGCCGCCTGGGCTTTGCCTTTTTCCAGCCCGGCCTCATCGGCGACCGCGGAAACCAGTTCGTTCTTATTCATAAACAATCCCCTTCCTCAGGAAACCGGACATCAGACTCAACCGGCAGAGCGGCACCATAGTTAGAAGTTGCGCCGCAACCAAGCGAGAAACGACCGCTAACAGCTAAAAAAGGCCGGATTTCTGCGGTTTTTAATAAAAAGCCGGGCGAGAAGCCCGGCTTTTGTCGTTTGATGCGTCGCGATCAGTGCGCAACCGTCTGCGTCGCGGCCTCGTCGAGCCCCTCCGCGCCCTTCGCGGGCGGGCTCACCGGCTCGTTCCATTCGATCGGCTCGGGCATCCGCACCAGCGCATGCCGCAGCACCTCGCCGACCCGTGAGACCGGCACGATTTCCATGCCGCTCTTCACATTGTCCGGAATGTCCGCCAGGTCCTTGGCGTTCTCTTCCGGGATCAGCACCTTCTTGATGCCGCCGCGAAGCGCCGCAAGCAGCTTCTCCTTCAGGCCGCCGATCGGCAGCACCCGGCCGCGCAGCGTGATCTCGCCGGTCATGGCGATATCCTTGCGCACCGGAATGCCGGTCATCACCGACACGATCGCGGTGGCCATGGCCACGCCGGCCGAAGGGCCGTCCTTCGGGGTCGCCCCTTCCGGAACGTGGACATGGATGTCCCGCTTGTCGAAGAGCGGCGGCTCGACGCCGAAATCGATTGCCCTCGAGCGGACATAGGAGGCCGCCGCCGAGATCGATTCCTTCATCACGTCCTTCAGGTTGCCGGTCACCGTCATGCGGCCCTTGCCGGGCATCATGACGCCCTCGATCGTCAGCAATTCGCCGCCGAC
>JBQCFH010000048.1:0-4744 GCA_051959385.1 Rhizobiaceae bacterium
GATGACGCGCGCCAGCGAAGAGCCGATCAGGCCGATGCCGACGAGGGCGATTTTCTCGAAAAGCGGCGCTGGCATGTCAGTCTTTCAGGAATTCGCTCAATGCGGCGACGACGCCACGGTTCGCCTCTTCCGTGCCGATGCTCATGCGCAGCGCGTTGGGGAAGCCGTAGCCGGTCACGCGGCGCAGGATGTAGCCGCGTTGGCTGAGATAGTCGTCGGCGGCGGCGGCGCTGTGGCGGCTGTCCTCTGGGAAGTGGACGAGCAGGAAATTGCCGACGCTCGGCGTGACACGCAGCCCCAGCTTCTCGAACTCTTCGGTCAGCCAGTTTCGCCAGGTCTCGTTATGGGCGACGCTGCGGGCAATGTGCTCGCGGTCGCGAATGGAGGCGATGCCGGCCTCGATCGCCGTGGCGTTGACGTTGAAGGGCCCGCGCACGCGGTTCACCGCCTCGAGGATGGCGAGCGGCGCATACATCCAGCCGAGCCGGGCGCCGCCCAGGCCAAGCTTCGAGAAGGTGCGCGTCATGACGACGTTCTCGTTGGCGGCGACGAGTTCGATCCCGGCCTCGTAGTCGTTGCGGCGGACATATTCGGCGTAGGCGGCATCGAGCACCAGAAGCACGCTCGGCGGCAACCCCGCATGCAGGCGGCGGACCTCCTGGATGGGCAGGTAGGTGCCGGTCGGGTTGTTGGGGTTGGCGAGGAAAACGATCCTCGTGCGCGGCGTCACGGCGGCTAGGATGGCGTCGACATCGGCGCGCTCGTCCTTTTCCTTCACCGCAACGGGAACAGCGCCGGCGGCCTGGATATAGATCCGGTAGACCATGAAGGCGTGCTCGGTGAAGATCGCCTCGTCGCCGGGCGACAGATAGATCTGCGCGAGCAGGCCGAGGATCTCGTCGGAACCGTTGGAGCAGACGATGTTCGCCGGATTGAGGCCATGCGCCTCTCCCAGCGCCTCGCGAAGTCGGCGGGCCGATCCATCCGGGTAAATGTCGAGGCGCGCCGCGACCGCACGCGCGGCCTCGATCGCCTTCGGGGATGGGCCAAGCGGGTTCTCGTTCGAGGAGAGCTTGTGCACCTTCGCAACGCCGGCCGGCGCCGTGCTCTTGCCCGGCACATAGGCCTCGATGTCCATGATGCCGGGTCTCGGCTGCGGGCGCTCGTGCATGTCGCATCTCGCGGGAGGAAAGGTCGCCGACCGCCTCTACCAGAGCTTTTCCGTTGACGCAAAGCCCGGCCGGCCCTAAAACAATTCCATCGATCCGTGGTGATTTGGCCGGTCGGCTTGCAGCCACGTTAAACAACTCGCTAAAGGGCCGTTTGCATCGGGACCGGCTTTGCGAGGGCAAAGGCCGGTCTTTTGTTTTGGAGCGTACGCGATGCCGATCAAGATTCCCGACCAGCTTCCCGCCCGCGAAGTGCTCAAGCGCGAGGGCGTGGCGGTCATGGACGAAAGGACGGCGCTGCGGCAGGACATCCGTCCGCTACAGATCGGCCTGCTCAACCTCATGCCGAACAAGATACGCACCGAGACGCAGTTCGCGCGGCTGATCGGCACGACGCCGCTGCAGGTCGAATTGACCCTGGTGCGCATCGGCAATCACAAGGCCAAGAACACGCCCGAGGAGCATCTGATCGCCTTCTACCAGACCTGGGAGGAGGTGAATGCGCGCAAGTTCGACGGCTTCATCATCACGGGCGCGCCGATCGAGCTGTTGCCGTTCGAGGAGGTCAACTACTGGGACGAGCTGACCCGCATCCTCGACTGGACGACGACGAACGTGCATTCCTCCTTCTTCATCTGCTGGGGGGCGATGGCGGCTGCCTGGCATTTCCATGGCGTCCCGAAGCACACGCTGGAGAAGAAAGCGTTCGGCGTCTTCCGTCATCGAAACAATGCGCCGGCCTCGCCCTATCTGGCGGGGTTCTCCGACGATTTCTCCATTCCCGTGTCGCGCTGGACGGAAGTGCGCGCCGCCGACATTCCTGCCTCCTCTCCGCTCGAACTCCTGATCGAGTCGGACGTGACCGGGCCATGCCTGGTCACCGAACCGACCGGCAACCGGCTCTACATGTTCAACCACATCGAATATGATTCCACCTCGCTCAAGGAGGAATACGATCGCGACGTGGCGGCCGGCGTGCCGATCAGGGTGCCGCATGGCTACTATCCCGACGACGATCCGAAACGCCAACCGCTCAACCGCTGGCGCTCGCACGCGCATCTGCTCTTCGGCAACTGGATCAACCAGGTTTACCAGACCACGCCGTACGAGATGGAGAAGATCGGAGGATCGGCCAAGAAGGTGCAGCCGCTGGTGGCGTGAGGGGGGCAGGCGTTCATGTCTCCCCCGGTTTGAGGGAAAAGCGCGTACGATTCAAAGCACCCCCTCACCGGCTCGCGGAGCCAGCGCGCCGGCGTTGCTCGTGCCGATCGGACCGGCGGCGTCACCACTCTCGGTTCCGGGTTCCGCTGCGCGGCCCCGGAATGACGGCCTGCGTGAGGACGACTTCGATCCCTAACCGACACACAGCCTATACCTGATTCAACGCAGTAGGCGGATCGATTACGTTGCAGGTAACGGGACCGCCGATCTCAACGATGCAGTGAGACCGCCTCGAAGGTCATGTCGCAAAGGGGCGAATGCACGGCCGCGGCCATCGCCAGCATGCGGTCGCGGGCCATCTCCTCGCTCGCGGCGCGCAAAGTCGCGATGCAGCGGTCGTACTGGCTGGCCATGACCAGGCGAAAATCCTCGTCCGTCTCGATCTCGTGGACGAAGGCATCGGCCTCGCGGACGGCAAGATTGTGGGCACGGATCATCGCTTCGGATTCGGCCCCGCCGAACACAACATGGATCGACTTCATCCCGCGCTCCTTTCCGTCACGGCAGATGGATCGCCAGCCTGCCTTCGAGTGCGGATGTTACGCTAGGGAAGAATCATGTCACCGATACGACGAAAGTGGAACGATCCGATGTCATTTCGGTTAATTTACCGCTACGGCCCGGGTGGGGCGCAAAGGACGAAAAACCTTCAATTTGCCTCCTGCGCTTCGGCCTGTCGTTTTCCCTTTTCCGGCGGCGAGGGCATGCGCATCGGCTTCAGCGAGCGGCCGGCGGCGTCCTTTTCGAGATGGACCGTCCGCGAGAACAGCCCGTCGGCGAGACCGGCGCGGCCGATATAGAGGATCGTCGCGTCCTTCAGCCGCTTCGCCAGGACCGAGACGGCCCGCTTGCGCGCCTCGCCTTCCAACATGTCCAGCGCCTCGTCGATGACGACCCAGTCCGGCCGGTGCAGGTCGAGCCGTGCGAAGGCGAGCTGGTGCTGCTCCTCGTCGCTCAATTCGCGCTCCCAGCGCGACACTCGGTCGAGCGAGGAGACCAGCCGCTCCAGGCCCGCCCTCTTGAGGGCGGCCGATATTTCCGCGTCCTCGAAGGACTCCTCGCCGAGCGGGTAGGAGATCGCCTGGCGCAGCGTGCCCGGCGGGAAATAGGGCGTACGCGGGACGAAGGTGATCGTCTCGTTCTCCGGCATGCCGATATGGCCGCTGCCCCAAGGCCAGAGGCCTGCAAGCGCGCGGAAGAAAAGCGTCTTTCCCGTTCCGGGGTCGCCGGTGACCAGGATCTTCTTGCCCGCGGCGATCCTGACGCGCTTTTCCTTCAGCTTCGTGCAGCCGCTCGGCGAGGCGATCTCGACATCTTGAAGCACGATCTCGTCCTTGGCCGTGCGCTTGAAGTCGATCTCCTTCTCGACCGCGTGAAGCTTATCGGTGCTCGTCAGGGCGAAGCGGAAGGCGGCGATGCGCAGCAGCGTGGCGCGCCAGTCGGTGATCGTGCCGATATTGGCGACGAACCAGCGCAGCGAGGAATGGACCTGGTTGAAGGCGCCGACGGCCATCATCAGCCCGCCGAAGCTCATGTCGCCGGCGAAATAGACGGGCGCGGCGATGATGATCGGGGCGACGATGGTCACCCAGCCATAGGCGTCGGTGACCCAGTCGAGGCGGATATTGGCCGTGACCAGCCGGCGCAGGATGGCGATGAGCGCGGCGAGGTCGCGCTGCAGCCGGCGCTCCTCGTCGGCCTGGCCGCCGGCGAGCGAGATGGCGTCGACTCGCTCGTTGACGCGAACCAGCGAATAGCGGAGGTCGGCCTCGCGCGCGTAGCGCTCGCCGTTCAGGCCGATCAGCGGCCGTCCGACTAGCCAACTCAGCCAGGACGCCGAGGCGGCGTAGAGGATCGCCGCCCAGACCATGTAGCCGGGTATCTGGAAGCTGTGGCCGGAAACGTGGAAGGTGAAGCCCGAGGACAGCGACCAGAGCACGCCGACGAAGGAGACGAGGAGCACGGTCGACTGGACCAGACCGACCGCGAGCGTCGTGGAAAGATCGGTCAGATGGCCGGAATCCTCGTGCATGCGCTGGTCGGGATTGACGCCGATCGCCCCCGCATTCGCCAGCCGGAAGGCACGCCGGCCCTTCATCCATTGCCCGATCAGGTCGAGCGTCAGGCCTTCGCGCAGCTTCAGCTTCAGCATCTGGCTGAGCCAGGTCTGGCAGATGTTGAGGACGAGCAGCGCGCCGGCGATTGCGGCGAAGATCAGGAGCTGGTGAAGGAAATCGGGGAAGTCGCGGCGTTCGATGGCATCATAAAAGGGCCGGTACCAGCGGTTGAGGATGACCTGTCCGGCGGCGATGGCGAGGATCATGGCAAGCATGCCGCCCGACAGCCAGAAGATG
>JBQCFH010000049.1:0-6432 GCA_051959385.1 Rhizobiaceae bacterium
GGCGTCAGGAATTTCGAGGTGCTGAATGCCCGCCACCACGAGCGCGAGGCGCAGATCGTCGCGCAGGCCGGCAAGCCGGGCGCCATCACCATCGCCACCAACATGGCCGGCCGCGGCACCGA
This sequence comes from Rhizobiaceae bacterium, assembly GCA_051959385.1. GTDB lineage: Bacteria > Pseudomonadota > Alphaproteobacteria > Rhizobiales > Rhizobiaceae > Mesorhizobium_L. The sequence continues at coordinate 123 of JBQCFH010000049.1, forward strand.
CATCCAGCTCGGCGGCAATGCCGAGATGCGCATCGCCGAGGAACTCGCCGACATGCCGGAAGGTCCGGAGCGCGAGGCGAAGGAAAAGGCGATCCGCGAGGATATCGCGCGGCTGAAGGAAAAGGCGCTCGCCGCGGGCGGCCTCTACGTGCTCGCCACCGAGCGCCACGAATCCCGCCGCATCGACAACCAGCTGCGCGGCCGCTCCGGCCGCCAGGGCGACCCCGGCCGCTCGAAATTCTACCTGTCGCTGCAGGACGACCTGATGCGCATCTTCGGCTCCGAGCGCATGGACGGAATGCTGAAGAAGCTCGGCCTCAAGGAAGACGAGGCCATTATCCATCCCTGGATCAACAAGGCGCTGGAGAAGGCGCAGAAGAAGGTCGAGGCGCGCAACTTCGACATCCGCAAGAACCTGCTCAAATATGACGACGTGATGAACGACCAGCGCAAGGTCGTCTTCGCCCAGCGCATCGAGCTGATGGACGGCGTCAATCTCGAAGAGACCGTCGCCGAGATGCGCCAGGACGTGATCGACGATCTCGTCGCCCGCTACATCCCCGAGCGCGCCTATGCCGAGCAGTGGGACGCCGCTGGCCTCAAGGAAGGCGTGCAGCAATTCCTCAATCTCGACCTGCCGATCGACGAATGGGTCAAGGAAGAAGGCATCGCCGAGGAAGAAATCCGTGAGCGCATCACGCATGCCGCCGACGAGGCGGCAAAGGCGCGCGCCGAGCGCTTCGGCCCCGACATCATGACCTATGTGCAGAAATCGGTCGTGCTGCAGACGCTCGACCATCTGTGGCGCGAGCATTTGGTCAACCTCGACCATCTGCGCTCGGTCATCGGCTTCCGCGGCTACGGCCAGCGCGACCCGTTGAACGAGTATAAATCCGAGACCTTCGAGCTCTTCCAGGCGATGCTCGGCAATCTGCGCCAGGCGGTGACGGCACAGCTGATGCGCGTCGAGCTGGTCCAGCAGGAACAGCCCGAGCCGGAACCGATGCCCGAGATGGTGGCCCGCCACATCGACGCCACCACGGGCGAGGACGATTTCGCCGACGGCGACGTCATGACGCTCGCCCGCGAGACGCAGCGCGTCGTGCCGGCCGAACAGCGGGACCCGAAGAACCCGGCGAGCTGGGGCAAGGTCGGCCGCAACGAACCCTGCCCCTGCGGCTCTGGCAAGAAATACAAGCACTGCCACGGCGCCTTCGCGTGAGGCGGGGTCCTTGTTTCGGCTTCGGGTCGACGATCATTGACCGTTCAGCACTGTCGAACGCTCAGAATTCGGAAATCTCGGTGTCATTGGCTCCATCAATGACCGATCGAAGAATTTCGCTCTCGTTCAAATCACCTTGAAATCGCTGGCAGCCCGGCGCCCGGTATCCTATCTCCCAGGAAAGGATATTGGAGCGAACCCATGTCCCAGGCCCCGTTTTCCAGATTGAACCTTGCCACGGCGCTTGCCGCGATGGCGCTTGCCGGCGCGGTGCCGCCTGCCCATGCGCAGCGCAACAATGTCATCGTCGTGACGCCGCCGGTGCAATTGCAGATCGAGCGCGATCGCCAGGAAGCGCGGCAGTTCCAGTTGCGTCAGCAGCTCGACCGCGAGCAGGACCGGCGCATGAACTCGGAGCCGCAGCCTACCCCGCACGTGCCGGTGATGCGGCCGACCTGCACCCCGACCAACGGCGTCAGCTGCTGAACGGTCCTAAGCGACGCTATGCCGCCGCCTCGACGTCCGTCAGCCGGAAATCCTCGCCCTTGAAGAGCAGCGGCTCGGCTTCCAGCTTGGCGGCGGCGTAGGCGATGCAGTCGCCGAAATTCAGCCCGGCTTTGTGGCGGCCCTTGCCGTAGCGAAGGAAGGCATGTCTTGCCGCCGCGGCGTGCTCGGCGGTGAAAGGCAGGATGCGGATGCTCGCCTCGCGCATGAAGGCGTCGAGACGTTCGAGGATCGCATCCTCCTGTCGGCCGGCAAGCACCATGGACGCCTCAAGCAAATTGGGAGCGGCCATAGAGCGGCTCGGGGCAGCGGCGATCGCTTCGACAAAACGCTCCCGTTCCGGCTCGTTGCGCAAGATGGCGACCAGCGCGGACGAGTCGACGATCACCGGCCAGGCACTCCGAATTCGTCGTAGCCGAGAATTTCCTCATCGCTCAGCGCGTTTTTCCGTTCGGGAATTTGGGCGGCGCTGGCGGCAATGGCGAGAAGCCGCGCCGCGAGACCCGCCTGCTCATTGCGCGGAATCGCCTTCTCCCGCTCCATCTCGCGCTCCAGGCTCTGCCGGATCGCCTCCGTGATGGAAACGTGGCGCCGCCGCGCGAGCTCGCGCGCCAGCCGCTCGACGTCTTCATGTTTGATCGAAAGGGCCATTCCATATTCTTCCTTCCAATATAGAATATATATGACGTCATTTGCTGGCGCAACGAGGATGAAGCGCGGAATGGCGGATGCGATGAGGCTTGCGGGACAGCACGCCCCTCTGTCCTGCCGGACATCTCCCCCTCAAGGGGGGAGATCAAGCTGGCCGGGTCGCCTGCACTTGTTCTGCAGCTTTTGAGATTGACGAAGGCCGTGGTGATAGCTGATCTCCCCCCTTGAGTGGGAGATGTCCGGCAGGACAGAGGGGGGTGCGAAGGGGTAAAGATAAATTATCCGCAAGAATGCGGACTTCAGAACTGCGAGCAACGCCTCTACTGCGCCAGCGCGGGCACCGGCTTCAGCACGTTGAGGAGCGCGCCATAGGGCACCAGCATCAGGAGCCCCATGACCACTTTGACCGAGAGGTCGCCGAGCGCCAGCGTCACCCACAGCGGCGCCTGACCGCCGAACAGCGCAGACGGAAAGGCGAGCGAGCCGTCCGGCATGCCGAACGCCGTGTCCAGGAAGACGAAGGAGGCGGAAAAGGCGAGCGAGAAGAAGATCGCCGTATCGAGGAGCGAGCCGCACATGGTCGCGGCGAGCGGCGCCCGCCACCAAGCCTGCCGCCGCAAGCGCCCGAACACGGTGATGTCGAGAAGCTGCCCCGTCAGGAAGGCCGTGCCCGACGCAATGGCGATGCGCGGCGTGGCGAGGAAGACCGACAAGAGCACGCCGACCACGAAGCCCGCGAAGACGACGCGCCGGGCCGCCGGCTTGCCGTAGCGCCGGTTGGTGAGGTCGTTGACCAGGAAGGCGACAGGATAGCTGAACGCACCCCAGGTGAGGATGTCGCCGAGGCCGAAATGGCGGAACGGATATTGGACGAGGATGTTCGACGCCGTGACCACAGCGGCCATCGCCAGGGCGAAAGGCAGAAGCTCTCGGCGGAGAGTCATTTTTTTATACCAGTGATCCGACTCCGACATTTGCAATCCCTTTGTGCAGCCCACTTAGGCAAATGTCGGGATCAAAGGATCACTGGCAGCCTATAATTCCAGTGGAGCTTTGAATTTGACATTTGAAACAACGCTTGACGCAGACCGAAATTCAAATGTCAAATTCGCTCCACTGGGTAATGGAACCAGCGCGGAAAGGATTCGCCTTCATCGGAGGCGTTGCCCCGGAAAAGCGAGTTCAGGGCCTGTCAGGCGGCCGCGGCTTCGCCGGCGATCTTCTTGGCGATCTGCTTCTTGAGCAGGCGGGCGCGCTGCGACAGATCCTCGTTCCCGGCCTTCATGAGAAAGGCGTCGAGGCCGCCGCGGTGCTCGACCGAGCGCAGCGCGTTCGCCGAGATGCGCAGCCGGAAGCTCTGGTTGAGCGCCTCGGAGATCAGCGTGACGCTGACGAGGTTGGGCAGGAAGCGGCGCCGCGTCTTGTTGTTGGCATGGCTCACATTGTTGCCGCTCATGACGGACTTGCCGGTCAGTTCACAGGTACGGGACATCTCGTTCGACCTTCGGTTACGTCTGGGCCATGGACCAGTGCCGCACCGTTTGGCTTGGCGCGCGGGCAGGGTCAGGCGGCCTCATGGAAAGTTGGCGTTCCCATAGTGGCATTTGGCCGAACCGTCAAGACGAAGAACAGCCGCTCACGATATCGAAGTCAGGCCAGCGCGATCGTGATTGTCGACCCCTCACCGCCTCGTCAACCCGGATTCATACTGGTAGTGGTACTCTTCGTAGTAGTGGTACTCTCGCCTCCCGATCCACAACTTCGCCGGAATCTCCGTTATAACCCCACGCGAGGGACACGCTTCAGAACCGGATCGAGCATGGCAGACCGACTGGCCCGAATGGCCTCCTTGGCCCCCCTCCTCGCTGTCTTTTTCCTGCAGCCGCCCGGAACCGCCTTCGCCGCGCCGAAGAAATTCGTAGCGGACTATACGGTCTCGCTCTACGGCCTGACGCTGGCGCATACCAGCTTCACCAGCACGCTCGACGGCAATGCGATCGAGATCGACGGCACCATAGCCAGCGCCGGGGTCGCCCGCATCATCGACGACACCAAGGGCACGACCACCGTGCGCGGGCATCTTTCGGAGGACGGCGTCGAGCCCGATTCCTTCGTCATCGCCTACAAATCCGGCAAGAAGAACAAGCGCACAGAGATCGATTTCGCAAACGGCGCCGTCTCGCGCACCATGAACGTGCCGCCGCTGAAGAAGCGCAAGAAATGGATTCCGCTCTCCGACGCGGACCTGAAGGCGGCGACCGATCCGCTTTCCGGCATCATGGTGCGGGCCGACAAGCCAGCCGACATCTGCAACAAGACGCTGCGGTACTATGATGGCGAGCTCCGCGCCGACATCAGCTTTTCCTACGCCGGCAAGAAGCCGCTCTCGATCCCCGGCTATTCGGGCGACGCGACGGTCTGCACGGCCCGATTCACGCCGGTCGGCGGCTACCGGCCGGGCAATTCGACCATCGAATACCTCAAGAACAAGGGGAAGATGACCATCGCCTTCGCGCCGATGGGCGCGACCGGCATGTTCGTCCCCGTCAGCGCTTCCGTGGGCACCAAGATCGGCACCGTCAGCGTCAGCGCCGACCGGCTGGAGGCGCTGCAATAGCGGCTCGGGCCTTGCCTCTCCCCCTCGCCCGTGCGAGCGCTTCCCGGCACGGGCAAGGCAGGAGACGAGACGGATGGCGCGCGCGACGCTGATCGGCTTTTCGGCGGTGGTGATGTGGGCCCTGCTCGCGCTCTTGACCGCCGCCTCGGGCGAGGTGCCGCCTTTCCAGCTCGCGGCCATGGCCTTCGCCATCGGCACCATGCTTGGGCTTGCCGCCCGTGTCGTCTCGCCGCCGGCGAAGGCCGAGCGCAATCCGGCAAAGGTCTGGCTGATCGGCATCGCCGGCCTGTTCGGCTACCACTTCTTCTATTTCACGGCGCTGCGCAACGCGCCTGCTGTCGAAGCAAGCCTGATCGCCTATCTCTGGCCGCTCCTGATCGTCGTCGGCTCGGCGCTCTTGCCGGGCGAGCGGCTGCGCTGGCACCATCTGGCGGGTTCGCTGCTCGGTCTCGCCGGCGCCTTCCTGATCGTCGGCAAAGGCGGGCGGCTCGATTTCGACAGCCGCTATGCGATGGGCTATGCCGCCGCGCTGGTCTGCGCCCTCGTCTGGTCGAGCTATTCGCTTCTGTCGCGGCGCTTTCCGGCCGTGCCGACCAGCGTCGTCACCTGGTTCTGCGCCGCGACGGCCGTGCTGTCGCTCCTTTGTCACCTGCTCCTGGAACAGACGGTCTGGCCGCAGGGCTGGAGCCAGTGGCTCGCCGTCGCCGGGCTTGGACTGATGCCGGTCGGAGCGGCCTTCTATGCCTGGGACCACGGCGTCAAGCACGGCAACATCCAGGTGCTCGGCGCGGCAAGCTACGCCGCGCCGCTCCTTTCCACGCTGGTGCTGATCGCCGCCGGCGCGGCGGAGGCGAGCCCGCGCATCCTCGCCGCCTGCGCGCTTATCACCGCTGGCGCCGTTCTGGCGGCGAAATCCATGCTCTTCGGCCGCCGCGCGCGCTCGGCTGAATTTTGATACCAAAATGGCTGCTCTAAAGCCCGTCAGCAGGGGCAATCGCCTGACATTGAGCGGACAGCGCCCTACGTTGCCCCCCTCTGTCCTGCCGGACATCTCCCCCGCAAGGGGGGAGATTGGGCCGGCCGCAAGGCTCGGCGTCCATTCTGCAAAGTTGGAGATTGGCGAAAGCGGCGGATGAAGGCGTTCTTCTCCCCGCTTGCGGGGAGAAGATGCCGGCAGGCAGATGAGGGGCGGTGCTGAAGATCAAAGCTTGCAAGCTTTGATATTAGGGGTGGGAATGGAATTCGGTGCGTGGCCTGCTCAAAAATTGTCCTTGCGCCTGCGTATCTCGGCAAAAACCTCCACGTCGGCCGCGTTC
>JBQCFH010000050.1:0-5828 GCA_051959385.1 Rhizobiaceae bacterium
GGGGTCATCCCCCAATGGCTTTGCCCCGGGGGTGGGGGGGGTGGGGGGGGTTGGGCGGCCCCCCCCCCCCCCCCTCCCCGGGGAGGGTGCCGAGCGAAGGGGTGCGATGGCCAGAAATTAGCCTCGTGGGCTTCATGTCACCGCACCAGGATCGCCCGGAAATCGTTGACGTTGGTCCCGGTAGGTCCCGGCACGAACAGATCCCCGACCGCATCGAACGCCGACCACGCATCGTTGTTGGCGAGATAAGCACGAGCATCGTGCCCGCCTTCTCTCAGCCGCGCGACGGTCGTGCCGTCGCAGAACGCGCCGGCATTGTCCTCCGAGCCATCGATCCCGTCCGTGTCGGCGGCAAGCGCGTGAATGCCCCCGATGCCGTCGATACCGAGCGCAAAGGCGAGCAGGAACTCGCTGTTGCGCCCGCCCTTGCCCTTGCCGCGGACGGTCACTGTCGTCTCGCCGCCCGACAGGATCACGACCGGCTTGCGGAAGGGCCGGTCGCGCAGCTTGACCTCGCGCGCGATGGCGGCATGCACCGCGCCCACCTCCCGCGCCTCGCCCTCGATGGCGTCGGACAGGATCACGGCCTCGATCCCCTGCCGTTTGGCTTCGGCGGCCGCCGCCTCCAGCGATACGGCGGCCGAGGCGATGATATGCACCTCGTTGCGGGCAAAGCGCGGATCGTGGGGTTTGGGCGCATCGGCGCCGGGCGAATTCAGATGCGCCATGACCGCGGGCGGAAGCTCCAGCCGGTACGCCTGCACGATCGCCAGCGCATCCTGCCGTGTCGCGCGGTCGGGCACGGTCGGGCCGGAAGCGACGAAAGCCGGATTGTCGCCCGGAATATCCGAGACGACGAGCGAGACCACCTTCGCCGGCCAGGCCGCCGCCGCGAGCCGCCCGCCCTTGACCGCGGAGATGTGCTTGCGCAGCGTATTCATCGCCGCGATCGGCGCGCCGGAGGCGAGCAGCGCCTTGTTGACGGCGATCTCGTCGGCAAGCGACAGCTTGCCGGCCGGCGCGGGCATGAGCGCCGAGCCGCCGCCGGAAATAAGCGCGATGACGAGATCGTCTTCGCTGAGCCCGGTGACCGTTTCGAGCAGCCGTTTTGCTGCTTTCAGTCCCGCCTCGTCCGGCACGGGATGCGCCGCCTCCAGCACCTCGATGCGCTCGCATGGCGTGGCGTAGCCGTAGCGGGTGACGACGAGACCTTCGAGCGGACCGTCCCAGGCCTTTTCCAGGGCGCCAGCCATCTGCGCGGAGCCCTTCCCCGCGCCGATTAGGATCGTCCGGCCCTTCGGCTTCGCCGGCAGATGCGCGCGGATGGTGCGTTCGGGGTCGGCCGCGGCGACGGCGGCATTGAAAAGGGAGGTGAGGAACGGTTTGGCGTCGGGGGTCATGCGGCGGCGCCCCGTCGGCACGTCGGGCTCGCGGGAAGCCCGTGAAGTCTCCGCCCTACGTTGCCCCCCTCTGTCCTGCCGGACATCTCCCCCGCAAGGGGGGAGATCAGCCTGCATGTCGTCCTCTGCCAATCGTCAACGCCGGAGAGAGAGCGCCGGCAGTGGCGACGGCCAATCTCCCCCCTTGAGGGGGAGATGTCCAGCAGGACAGAGGGGGGTGCGAAGGGATTCAAAGCCTTCAGGACTATTCCTCCCTCACTTCCCCAGCGCACTCTTCGCCGCCCTGCCCGCGACATAGACCTCGACTGCGGCGCGGTCGTCGCCGAGCGTCTGCAGCAGGAACAGTTCCTCGGCCAAGGTTCCCGCCCGTTCCATCCTGAGCCGCATTGCAGGCGTCGCGCGCGCATTGAGCACCACGATATCCGCATCGCTGCCGACTTCCAGTGAGCCGACGCGGTCGCCGATCGACAGCGCCTCGGCATTGCCGCGCGTGACCTGCCAGAACGAGGCGAGCGGGTTCAGCTTCTCGCCGTTGAGCGCGATCACCTTGTAGCCCTCGTCCATCGTCCGCAGCATCGAATACTTTGTGCCCCCGCCGACATCGGTCGCCGACGCGATACGAAGCGGCTTGGCCCGCTTGCGGTAACGCTGGTAATCGAAAAGGCCGGAACCGAGGAAGAGGTTCGAGGTCGGGCAGAAGACGGCGACGGAGCCGGATCCGGACAAGGCGTCGGCCTCGCGCTCCGACAGATGGATGCAATGGCCGAACAGGCTCTTGCCGCCGAGCAGCCCGTAATGCTCGTAGACGTCGGTATAGTCCTTCGACCAGGGATAAAGCTCCTGCGTGAAGGCGATCTCGTCCTGGTTTTCCGACAGATGCGTCTGCATGTGGCAATCGGGGAATTCGCGCACCAGCGCTTCGGCCATCTCCATCTGCTCGGGCGAAGAGGTGATGGCGAAGCGGGGCGTGATCGCGTAGTTCTGCCGGCCCTTGCCGTGCCATTCCTCGATCAGCGCCTTCGTCTCGTCATAGCCGGATTGCGGCGTGTCGGTGACGCCGTCCGGCGCGTTGCGGTCCATCATCACCTTGCCGGCGATCATGAGCATGTCGCGCTCGTGCGCTTCGGCGAAGAACGCCTCCGCCGATGATTTGTGCACCGAGCAATAGACCGCCGCCGTCGTCGTGCCGTGGCGGACCAGCTCGTCGAGGAAGAGCCGGGAGACGCGGCGCCCGTGCTGGGCGTCGCGGAACCGCGTCTCCTCCGGGAAGGTATATTCGTTCAGCCACTGCAGGAGCTCGGCGCCATAGGAGGCGATAACCTGCATCTGCGGATAGTGCGCGTGCGCATCGATGAAACCGGGCAGAAGAAGATGCGGCCGGTGGTCGATGACGGCGGCGCCCTCCCCGGCTTTTTTGCGCACCGATCCGTAATCGCCACGCGCGGCGATCTTGCCGGCACGGACGAGAAGCGCGCCGTCCTCTTCGTAGAGATAGGATGCCTCGTCCTCGACGCCTTCCGGCTCGCGCAGGAAGGCGAGCAGGCGGCCCCGGATGATGGTTTCCACGCTCATCTCAGTTCGCCGCGCTCACCTGCTCGAACCAGGCGACGATGCTCTGCCGTTCCTCTGGCGTGATCTGCGTCACGTTCCCGCCCGGCGGCATGGCGTTGCTGCGGCCGGCCTGCAGATAAATCTCGCGGGCGTGTTCGGCGATGCGGGCGTCGGTGTCGAGCATCACGCCTTTCGGCGCTTCGTAGATGCCTTCATAGGAGGGCTCCTGCGAATGGCACATGGAACAGCGGCCCATCACCGTGTCGCGCACATGGGCGAACTGGGCGGACGCCATATAGGGCTGCGCCGCGGCCGAGACCTTGTCGCCCTTGCCGGCGAGAACGCTGGGCGCCGTCGACAGCCACATGATAAGGACGAAGAGAATGCCGGCGACGAGCCAGGTCCAGGTCGGCCGCCCCTTGTGGGCGTGCATGGTGTTGAAATAGTGCCGGATCACCACGCCGATCAGGAACACCAGCAGCGCTATGATCCAGTTGTAGCGCGTGGCGAACGCCAGCGGATAATGGTTCGACAGCATTAGGAAGATAACGGGCAGCGTCAGGTAATTGTTGTGCAGCGAGCGCGTCTTGGCGATGCGGCCGTATTTCGGGTCGGGCTTGCGGCCGGCGATGAGGTCGGCGACCACGATCTTCTGGTTGGGAATGATTACGAAGAAGACGTTGGCCGACATGATCGTCGCGGTGAACGCGCCGAGATGGAGCAGCGCCGCCCGCCCGGTGAAGAGGTGCGTATAGCCCCACGCCATGAACACCAGCACGATGAAGAGCACGACCATCAGCGCGGTGTCGTTATGGCCGAGCGGCGATTTGCACAGGAGATCGTAGGCGATCCAGCCGAGCGCGATCGAGGCGATGGAGATGGCGATCGCGACAGGCGCGGAGACATCGAGCACGTTGGGGTCGATCAGGAACAGGTGCGCGCCTGCATAGTAGACGATGCAGAGCATGGCGAAGCCGCTCAGCCAGGTCGAATAGGCTTCCCATTTGAACCAGGTCAGGTGCTCCGGCATCGTCTCCGGCGCCACCAGATATTTCTGGATGTGGTAGAAGCCGCCGCCATGCACCTGCCACTCCTCGCCATGCGCGCCTTTCGGCAGGCCGGCATGCCGCTTGAGGCCAAGGTCGAGCGCGACGAAATAGAAGGAGGAACCGATCCAGGCGATGCCGGTGATCACATGCAGCCAGCGCACGCCGAAGGCGAGCCACTCCCACAGAACCGCGTAGTCATTCATTGCCGTATTCCCCTGCTGCCGGGATCATTACGGGTTGCGGCCCAAACCGGAAGAGCAGCGCTACGCGATGACTTTCAAAAAAATCTGGAAAATACTACCCTCAAGGCTCTGGGGACGAAACGCTCGTGGCCTATCTCGACAATATCGCCGTTTTCGTGCGCGTGGTGGAACTGGGCAACCTCTCCGCGGCGGGACGCGACATGCGCATTTCGCCTGCTGTGGCCTCGAACCGCATCAAGGAACTGGAAAAGCATCTCGGCGTCCGCCTTTTCAACCGCACGACGCGGCAACTGATGCCGACCGAGCACGGCCGCGTCTTCTACGAGCACGCGGTTACCGTGCTGCAGGCCGTCGCCGAGGCGGAAGCGGCGGTGAGTGCCCTTTCCGGTCAGCCGCGCGGGACGATCCGCGTCACCGCGCCGCTCGGGCTCGGACGCCGGCTGATCGCTTCCGGCATTCCGGAATTCCACGACAAATACCCTGACATCGAGGTCCGGCTGAGGCTTTCCGACCACGAGGTGGACATGATGCGCGAGGGCATCGATGTCGCCTTCCATCTCGGCATTTTGGAGGATTCAAGCCTGCGCATGCGCGGCATCATGGAATGCCAGCGCGTGCTCGTGGCCTCGCCGGCCTATCTGGAACGGCGTGGGTTGCCGAAGGCGCCGCAGGACCTCATCGGCGACCGGCACGACTGCCTGATCCTGCGCTATCCCGGCGCGCGCGAATTCCAGTGGTTCCTCTCCACGCCGGAGGGCCCGAAGAAATTCGAGGTCCGCGGGCCCTATGATTCCGACGATGGTGACGTCCTGACCGGCTGGGCGATTGCCGGCCACGGCATCGTCAACAAGCCGCGTTTCGAGGTCGAGCCCTATATTCGCGACGGCCGGCTGAAGGTCATCCTGCCCGACACGCCGCCGGTTCCGATCCAGCTCGCCGCCGTCTTCCCGCACCGCAAGTTCCAGGATCCCAAGGTGCGGCTTCTGCTCGACTTCATGGCGGAGCGCTGCCAGCGCATGATCCGCGACGCGCTGAGCGGGAAGTAAGCGCGGAAGAGCAACGTTGTTCATGAGCGCACCTGCACCAGTGCCTGGTGCTTGCGCCAACCGGAGAACCTAGTTCCCCGCCGCCTCCATGCGCCGGCTTGCCATCGCTTTTTCCAGCCAGCCGATTTCCATTTCCGGCACGGAGGAAAGCAGGAGGTCGGTATAGACGTCAAACGGCGGGGTCAGCACCTTGCTCTTCGGACCGTAGCGCACGACCGAGCCCTGGTACATGACCGCGATGGAATCGGCTATCGACTTCACAGTCGCCAGATCGTGCGTGATGAAGAGATAGGCGACGTTCTCGTCCTTCTGAAGATTGAGCAAGAGCTTCAATATGCCGTTGGCCACAAGGGGATCGAGCGCGCTCGTCACCTCGTCGCAGATGATGAGGCTCGGCTTCGCCGCAAGCGCGCGCGCGATGCAGACCCGCTGCTTCTGCCCGCCCGAAAGCTCGGCGGGATAGCGATCGAAGAAGCCGGTGCCCATCTCGATCTTGTCGAGCAGTTCGGCGACCATTCGGTCGCGCTCGCGCCCGCGTTTGCCGAAATAGAACTCGATCGGCCGGCCGATGATCGTGCC
>JBQCFH010000051.1:0-8227 GCA_051959385.1 Rhizobiaceae bacterium
CGCTTTTCAATTTCCTTGGCGAGCCGGACGGGCCGATCCACTTGCCGGCGGCGAAGCTATGCAGGGAAAGAATGGTCATGTGAATGGCTCCTGGGCCGAAGGGTGAAGCGCCAACCCTTGGCGAGAGAGTTCCTTCGCGCCCCCCTCTGGCCTGCCGGCCATCTCCCCCTCAAGGGCGGAGATCACGCTTGCTCGAACGTTCGGCGCACACTCTGCGGAGCTGGCGATTGGCAAGGACGGCCATGACGGCTGATCTCCCCCCTTGAGGGGGAGATGTCCGGCAGGACAGAGGGGGGCAACGTAGAGCGCTGACATCGCCGATTTCCTTAGCTCACCTGCACTGGCAAGCTGGCGAACCCTCGAAACCGCACGCGCCCGGTCCGTTGTGCCTCGCCATTCAGCCGATAGTTGGGAAAACGCTTCAGGAAACGTGAGATGGCCACGCGCGCCTCCATCTTCGCCAGCGAGAAACCGACGCACAGATGCAGGCCGCCGGCAAAGGCGAGGTGCTTGTTCGGCCTGCGCGAAAGGTCGAGCCGGTCGGGATCGGGGAATTGGCGCGCGTCGCGGTTGGCTGCCCCGATCGCGAGATGAATACGAGTGCCGGCCGGCAGGGTCATGCCGTGGAACTCTACCGGCTCAGTCGTGCGGCGATTACCGAGCTGGTTCGGGCTCTGGAAGCGGAGGAACTCGTCCACCGCCGTCTGTATCAGATCCGGGTCGGCGAGCAGGCGCCGGCGCTCGCCGGGCCATTCGAGCAGTTCGTAAAGGGCGTTGCCGATCAGGTTCGTCGTAGTCTCATGGCCGGCGTTGAGGATGAAGATGCAGTTCTGCAGCAGCTCCTCCTCGCTCAGAAGCTCGCCCTCGTTGCCGTTTATCAGCCGCGTCAGCACGTCGGTCGCCGGATCGCCGGGATGCTTGCGGCGCTCGTCGGCAAGCTCCTTGAGGAACGCCTTGAAATCGGTGACGGCGCGGTTTCCGCGCTCCTGCTGCTCGGGCGCGAGCACCGGCTCCAGCGCGCCGAGAACGGCGAGCGACCAGTCGCGCAGCGGTCCGCGCTCCTCGTGCGGAATGTCGAACAGATTCCCGATCACCTCGACGGGTATCGCCGAGGCGAAATCCTCGATCAGGTCTACCTCGCCCTTCCCCGCGAGGCTGTCGAGCAGCCGCTCGACCAACGCGACCAGGCCGGGTTCCATGGCGGCGATCGCCTTCGGCGTCATGGCGCCGACCATGATCCTGCGCACGCGGGTGTGCAACGGCGGGTCGTTGAAGACGAGGCTCGTCGTATGGTGCTCGTAGAGCGGGCTTTGACCGTATTTCGGCAGGAATTCGACCTTCTTGTCGGAGGAGAAGATCCTGGTATCGCGATAGATATGGTCGAGATCGGCCCAGCGCGACAGCATCACCGAACCGTCGCTGAAACGCTTCACCGGCATGTGCTCCAATAGCGCGCGATAGACCGGAAACGGATCGTCGGCGAAGCCTGGCGGAAGCGCGGTCAGCTCGAAATTTTCGGCAAGGCTCCTGTCGGCCAACGATCGCTCCATCCCGCTCGGCCCCACTCCGCCCCGATGCCGCGGAAGTATTATTGACCGTCCGGTCGGTTTATGCAAGGCTCGGAAAACGACTATGTCGGGGAGGAGCGATGGCGCTGTCGGCGGAGGAAGTGGCGAAGAAAAGCGCCGAGGCCATGTGGGCGCGTGACAGCGCCTCGAAATGGCTAGGCATGTCGCTCGATGCGGTCGGGCCGGGCACCGCGACCACCTCCATGACGGTCGAGAAGCACCATACCAACGGCCACGACATCTGCCATGGCGGCTACACCTTCACGCTTGCCGATTCGGCCTTCGCCTTCGCCTGCAATTCCTACAACCGGCTGGCGGTGGCCCAGCACAACTCGATTACCTTCATCGCGCCGGGCAAGCTCGGCGACCGGCTGACCGCGGTCTGCCGCGAGGTGACCCGCTACGGCCGTTCCGGCATCTATGACGTGAAGGTGACGAACCAGCACGGCGCGCTCATCGCGGAGTTCCGCGGCGTGTCGCGCACGATCGACGGCAGGCATTTCGACGGCGAGCAGCTTTAGCCGCGCGGGAGGTACGAGATGAAGGATTTGACGCCACGCAAGCAGGATCTCGATCCGATCGAGATCGCCTCTCGCGACGAGATCGAGGCTTTGCAGCTCAAGCGCCTGAAATGGTCGCTGAAGCACGCCTATGAGAACGTGCCGCACTACAGGAAGGCCTTCGACTCGAAAGGCGTGCACCCGGACGATCTGAAAGACCTGTCGGACCTGCGGAAATTCCCTTTCACGGTGAAGCAGGACCTGCGGGACAATTATCCCTTCGGCATGTTCGCGGTGCCGCGCGAGAAGGTGCTTCGCATCCACGCCTCCTCCGGCACCACCGGCAAGCCGACCGTCGTCGGCTACACGCAGAACGACCTCGATGTCTGGGCGGACTGCATGGCGCGTTCGATGCGAGCGTCCGGCACGCGGCCGGGCGACGTCGTCCACGTCGCCTATGGCTACGGGCTATTCACCGGGGGGCTCGGCGCGCATTACGGCGCCGAAAGGCTGGGCTGCACCGTGGTGCCGGCTTCGGGCGGCATGACGACGCGGCAGGTGACGCTGGTGGAAGACTTCAAGGCGACCACCATCATGGTGACGCCGTCCTACATGCTCTCCATCCTCGACGAATATCGCGCGCAGGGCCTCGATCCGCGCAAGAGCCCACTCGAGGTCGGCATTTTCGGCGCCGAGCCGTGGACCAACGCCATGCGCGCCGAGATCGAGGATGCCTTCGACATGCATGCCGTCGATATTTACGGCCTGTCGGAGGTGATCGGGCCGGGTGTCGCCAATGAATGTGTGGAGACCAAGGACGGGTTGCACATCTGGGAGGAACATTGCTATCCCGAGATCATCGACCCCGAGACGGGGGAGCCGGTCGCCGATGGCGAGAAGGGCGAGCTCGTCTTCACCTCGCTTACCAAGGAGGCCTTTCCGATCGTCCGCTACCGCACGCGCGACCTGACGCGGCTCCTGCCCGGCACGGCGCGCTCGATGCGGCGGATGGAGAAGATCACCGGCCGCTCGGACGACATGATGATCCTGCGCGGGGTGAACGTCTTCCCGACCCAGATCGAAGAGCAGATCCTGAAAGTCGAGGGCCTGGCGCCGCATTTCCAGATCGAGCTGACGCGGGAAGGGCGCATGGACGAGATGATCGTGCATGTCGAGGTCGCAACGGCCGATTTCGGTGACGAGCATCGGGCGAGGGCCTCGAAAGCGCTCGGCGAGCGCATCAAGGACGTGGTCGGGGTGACCGTGAGGGTCAATGTCATGCCGCCGGAAGGCGTCGCCCGCAGCCAGGGCAAGGCCGTGCGCATCGTCGACCGGCGGCCGAAGGGGTAGTGCTTTGGCCTTCTCACCCCTCATCCGACCTCGCTTCGCTCGGCCACCTTCTCCCACAAGGGGAGAAGGGGGTGCCTTGCGCCGCCCAGGGCGGCAACCGACGGAGTTCGAGATTTGTTGCGGCAAGGACGCAGCACTCCCCCTTGCAGGCAGGGCAATCGCAGATAATCCGAAGCACCCCCTCACCGGTTTGCTTCGCAAACCACCTCTCCCCCTGCCCGGGGGAGAGGAGGTGCCGGCCGCAAGGCCTGGCGCCTCTCCTCGCCCCCACGAAGTGGGGGAGAGGTGCCGAGCGAAGCGAGGCGGTGAGGGGGGTTGGATCGTCACATGCAATAGCCCTGCCCTTGTGGGGACGGGGTCTCAGGGGTATCGCTCGAGCGACCCCCACCCCGGCGCTTTGCGCCGACCCTCCCCGCAAGAGGGAGGGTGAAGTGCCCCGCACCCGCGCCAGGGACTATGACGAGAAACGCGAGGCGATCCTGCACCGCGCCGCGGTTGCGTTTGCGCGCGACGGCTACGACCGCGCCTCGATGGCGGGTCTCGCAGGCGAGTGCGGCGTCTCGAAGGCGTTGCTCTATCACTATTATGCCTCCAAGGAGGCGCTGCTTTTCGGCATTCTTTCCAATCACCTGGAAGCGCTGGTTGATGTCGTGGAGTCAGCCGACAATCCCGCCCTGCCGCCCGAACAACGGCTTGGCCGGCTGGTGGCGGCGCTGCTCGACGCCTATCGCGACGCCGATGCCGAGCACAAGGTGCAGATCAACGCGCTCGGCCTGCTGCCGGAAGCCGAGCAGACGGAACTGAAGGCGCTGGAGCGGCGGCTGGTCGCCATCTTCGCCGATGCGATCGAGGCGGTCGAGCCAGGCGTCTTCGTGAACGGCCGGCTCCTGAAGCCCGTAACCATGAGCCTCTTCGGCATGCTCAACTGGTTCTACATGTGGTTCCGCGAGGGCGGGGCGATCAGCCGCGAGGAATACGCCGATCTGGCCACGAAGATGCTGGTGAACGGGGTGAGGGGAGTTAATCGGCCGTCGGCCTAGCTCCGATGCCCGCCGCTTGCCGTTCCGCCGCGACCATCAGGAACATCGGCCGGTCGATCTCTTCGGCCAGTTCGGGGTTGGCCGCCACCTGCCCGGCGGTCGGGGCGAATTCCTCCAGCCCTAAAATGCGGAAGCCGGCGGCGATGAGCAGATTGACGGTCGTGGCGATCGTCCGGTGGTATTTGACCACGTCCGCTCCGAGCCATTGGACCACCCGCCGGCCTTCGACCGAATAACGGTCGACCGGCCATGTCCTGCTGCCGTCGTCTTTCATCATCCAGTCATGACGGCTCGAGGCCATGAAGATCGGGTGCTCGGTCGAGAAGACCAGCCGGCCGCCGGGAACGAGCGCATCGTGGATCGTGCGGTATAGGCGCTCCGCATCCTCGACGTAGTGGAAGGCGAGGGAACTGTAGGCGAGATCGTAAGCTTTCGCCGGCAGCGACAGTTCTTCCAGATTGGCCCGGCGATAGGTGATGGCACGGTCCGTCGTGGCGGCGCGCGCCCGGTCGAGCATCTTTTCCGAAATGTCGAGGCCCAGCACCTCGCAGGCGCCCTGTTCGCGCGCCCAGCGACAGAACCATCCATAGCCGCAGCCGAGGTCGACGACCCTCAGGCCGCGCATCTCGGGCAGCATGGAGCGAAGCACCGGCCATTCCGCCGCGCCGGCCAATCCATGGACTGAGCGATCCAGTTGGCTGTAGCCGCCGAAGAAGCCCGGCTCATCATAGATGTTCTGCGCCATCTTAGCATTCCATTATTCGGCGCGCTTTTACGGAGATGGCGGCGCGATTTCCACCCCGGACCCGCGGCATCGGCGTCCACCGGCACCTTGCGCGATCGGAGGGGCTATGCCATCTGGCGCTGCCGGCCATGGGGCGCTCGTGGCCGATCTCCCAGGAAAAAGCGGCAGTCAGGCAGGCATGGCGGGTGAATTTCGGCTGAAGGACTATCTGGAGCGCATAGGCTTCGATGGCGTGCCGGCGGCCGATCATGCGACGCTGGCTGCATTGCAGGCCGCGCATGTCGCCGCCATCCCGTTCGAGTCGCTCAATCCGTTTCTGAAGGTCCCTGTTTCGCTCGATCTCGGAACGCTGCAGGAAAAAATGGTGCGCGGCCGGCGCGGCGGCTACTGCTTCGAGCAGAACATGCTTTTCCGGGCAGCGCTTCAGGCCATCGGCTTCCGCGTGACCGGCTTTGCCGGACGAGTGCGCTGGATGGCGCCGCCTGAGGCGCCGCTCGGGCCGAGAACGCACATGCTTCTCAAGGTCGATCTGCCGGAGGGTCCATGGCTCGCCGATGTCGGTTTCGGCGGATGCCTCCTCGACCGGCCGCTGCGGTTCGAGGCCGGTATCGAGCAGGAGACGCCCACGGGCACCTACCGGCTGGCGGAGGAAGACGGTCTGTTTGCGCTGGCGGCGCTGCAGCCCGGCGGTTGGCGCACGATGTATATGTTCGACCTGACGAGGCAGGAGCAGGCGGATTACGAGGTGGCGAACTGGTTCACTTCGACCAATCCGCAGCACGTGCTCGTCGAGAACCTGATCATGGAGCGCGTCGCCGACGGCAGGCGCTACAAGCTCGTCAACCGCCGTCTGGTCGTCGAGAAGAGTAACGGGCGCATCCTGGAAGCGCGCAATATAGAGAGCGGTCGGGACCTCGAAGCCGTTTTGCTTGAGACGTTCAATGTCGAGCCGCCCGTGCCGGCGGTTCGGATCTTCGAGCGGCTTGGATCGTCCTAGCCGCTTGCGGTCCCGGTCGATGCCATGTCATCTGGGCGCATGGACGCGCCATCCAGACCCGCCGAGGCGGCGCTCGACCGCCTGATCGCCCACCTGCACGAGCGCGGCCGGCCGCGCGTCTGGTCGCTGGTCATCACCGTCTTCGGCGACGCGATCGTGCCGCGCGGCGGCCGGGTGGCGCTGGTCGCCTTGCAGGACATCATGGGGCGGCTCCGGATCGAGGCCGGCGCGCTGCGCACGGCCATGTCGCGGCTTGCCGCGGACCATTGGGTGACGCGGGAGCGCGACGGGCGCAACAGCTTCTACAGCCTGGCGGATGAGGGGCGGCACGCTTTCGACCTCGCAACGCGGCGCATCTATGCCGCCGGTCCGCCGGACTGGGACGGCGCCTGGACGGTCGCCATCGCGCCACCCGACAGCAGCGCCGAACTCCGCGACAAGATGGACGAAGCAGGTTTCCTGCGGGTCGGAGGCGGCGCCTATCTGAAGCCGCAGACCCACAGTGCTCCAGGCGCGGATGAGGCGCTCGCCGGCATGCTGGTGATCCATGGCAGCAGCGCCGAACATCCTGAGGCCATCCGTATGCTCTGGCCGAGCGAGGCGGTCGCGTCGGCCTACCACGCGTTCATCAAGGCCTACCGGCCGCTCGCCGACGCACTGAAAAAAGGTACGGCGCTTCGGCCGCTCGACGCGATCGCCGCGCGCACGCTCCTCATCCACGACTGGCGGCGCATCGTGCTGCGCGATCCGGGCCTGCCGCTCGCGCTTCTGCCCAAGGACTGGCCTGGCGAGACGGCCCGGTCGCTGGCACGCGACATCTACGGGCGACTGGCCGATCCGAGCGAAGCCTGGCTGAGCGACAACGGACTGCCGCCCGTTGTCGCGCCGCGCGACTTCGCCGGCCGCTTCGGCAAGGGCAGGCGGCAGGGCTGAGGAATCGGCGTCGCAAACGGCCATTGCAATTGCGGCGGCAACAGGCTGCCGCTATGCCCGATCGTTTCCACTCGACACCGAACGGCGGATACATGATCAGCGGATTGCCCTTCGACGATTTTCGCGCGCTTCTTGCCGCGCCGCGTCCAATGGACGGACAAGCGGCCGAGCGCGTGAGGAGCGATTTCCGCAACTATGCGGGCACGGGCGTCTCGCTCGGCCGGTTGGAGGAACTCGCCGTCTGGCTCGCGGGCTGGAGCGGGCGGCCGCGCCCGATGATCCTGAAGCCTTTAGTGGCGATTTTCGCCGGCAGCCACGGCATCGCCGCACGCAACGTCTCCAGCCGACAGGCCGACGCCACCGCCGCCCAGGTGGAGCGGTGCCGTTCGGGCGCGGCCCCTGTTTGCCAGCTCTGCTCGACCTATGATATCGGCCTGAAAGTCTTCGATCTTGCGCTCGAGCTGCCGACCGGCGACATCACCGTCGAGCCGGCGCTCGACGAACGCGCCGCCGCGGCGACCATGGCCTTCGGCATGGAAGCGATCGCGGGCGGCACGGACCTTCTTTGCCTCAGCGATTTCGGCGTCGGCAATTCGACGGTCGCCGCGGCGATCTGCGCCGCGCTTTTCGGCGGACGCGGCGCGGATTGGGTCGGCGCGGGAGAGGCCGGTTCGCTCGCGAGCCACCGGGCGGGGATGATCGACGCGGCGCTCGCGGTCCATGCCGGTCATCTCTCCGAACCGCTGGAGGTGTTGCGCCGCCTCGGCGGGCGCGAATTCGCCGCGATTGCCGGCGCGATCATCGCGACCCGTTCCGAGCGCGTCCCGGTGGTGCTCGACGGCTATGCCGCGGTCGCCGCCGCCGCCGTCCTTCATGCCGTGAACCCCGCGGCGATCGGCCATTGCCTGCTTGCGGGGCTGGCCGGCGATCCGGGGCAGGCGAAGGCAGCCTCGCGCCTCGGCTTGAAACCGCTTCTCGAATTCGAGATCGCCGACAGCGGTGTGGCGGCAGCGCTTGCGGCGGGGCTGCTGAAAGCAGCCGCGACGTGCCATTCGGCTGTTGCGGTTTCCGGCGAGCGGTAGCGGCAGGGCAAC